>JADGCD010000262.1 GCA_015229165.1 Nitrospinota bacterium
ACGACAGTCCGGCGGCGCTGGTGATTGAGGAGGGGAAATTCGCCGAGCGAAACCGGTTTCCCGCCAAGGTGACGTTCAACCTTCCCGCGGAGATCACCCGCCTGACCGACGTATGCAGCCTCTCGCCGGGGGGGCACCATTTCTGCCAGCTCTTCGAGCTCAAGAGCGGCGTCGACCACACCTTTATCGACATACGCCTCCCTTACGCCGATTTCTTCATCGATTACCAGTACGCCCCTTTCACCGTTCTGCCCGACAGCGTCCGCTCATTTACCTACCTGATGCAGCCGAACTACGCCGTCGCCCGGCTGGAGGCGCACGTCCAGGTTCCGTCCGGCTCGTCGGACTTCGCCGTGGCGCCGGATGGAGAGCGCTACGAGAAGGAGGGGTTCGTCTATCGGAAACTGGTCTTCGAAAACGTCAAGGCGGGGGAGCGTATTCCGCTGGCGATCAGCTATTACAAGGCGGGGGTCAACCCTTCAGTGGAGGAGAAGTTCTCGGCCATGAAGACGCCGGAGATCTTTGACGGCGCCACCGGGGAATGGCTGCTGGGCGTCGGCATGGCGGCGCTAGCCTTTTTCTGGCTCGTCCGTCGCCGGAGGGGGGGATGGGCGCCATGAAGCCCGCCCTACTGATCTTTTCGTTCCTTGTGGTGTCGCTGACCATGACCGGGCGCTACATTTTCAACAACAGCTCCCCTCTCCAGTCGGTGATGGGGGTCTCCCACAATCTGGCCTGCCCGTGCGAGTGTCCCATGGTGCTGGAGGATTGCCACATGAGCTGCGGATTGGAGTGGAAGAACGTCATCGGCGGTTTGCTTCAGGGGGGGGTGGACGCCGACGGCATCACCGCCTATTTTTACAAGCGCTACGGGGATGCGGCGTTGCTCACCCCGGCCCAGCGTCTTTCGGGAAAATGGTATCAGGTGACCCGGGGGGGCTATCCGGTGCGGGAGATGGTCATCTTCGGCCTGATCGTGGCGGTCTGGACGGCGATGCTCTACCTGATCCTGCTGACGCTCGCGGAGCGGTTCGGCCCGGCGCGAAGCGGGAGGGGGAAATGACGGCGATCGCCCTTTGCGCCCTCCTGCTGGCGGGGCTTGCGGACGAACGGGTGGTCATCCCCGCCGGGACCGCCGTCGTCGGCGCCGACGCCGCCGAAGTCGCCCGGCAACTTGAGGGGAGCGACGCCCGGCCCGACTGGTACGCCGACGAGTCGCCGAAGCGGACGGTCGCCGTCCCTTCCTTCGCCATCGACCGGACCGAGGTTACCAACGCCCGTTACCGGACCGTTGTCACCGGCCATGCGTTCCCGCAGAACCTGTCCGACCATCCGGTGGTGATGGTGACCTTCGCCGAGGCCAAAGCCTTTTGCGAAGCGGCGGGGGGGCGTCTCCCCCGCGAGGAAGAGTGGGAGCGGGCCGCCCGGGGGGAGAAGGGGAACGTCTATCCCTGGGGGAACGGCTTCGACCCCCGTCTTGCGGTCCATGCCGGTTCGGCGGGGGGGGAGCCGCAACTGAAGGTTGGCGCGTATGCGCTGGAGGAGTCGTCCGCGCAGGCGCTGGGGGGGACTCGTGCGGTCGGCTCGAATCCGGCGGGGGCGAGCCCCTTTGGCGTGCTGGACATGGCGGGGAACGCATGGGAATGGGTCGACGGGTTCCATGACGAAATGAAAGGCATGCGGCTCCTGAAAGGGGGATCGTGGCTGGCCCCGGCCGCGTCGTTGCGCGCCTCGGTCCGGTTGGGCGATCCGGGACAGAAGCGGTATAACGACTTCGGGTTCCGCTGCGCCTACGGGGCGCCATGATGCGGGTCGCCGTGGCGCTCCTGAAAGGGACGGCCCTTGTCACGCTGCTGGCGCTGGCGCTTGGCGGGGCGGTCGCGGTCGCCCTGTACCGGGACACGCAGGAGTTCATGCAGGACGCCCGACGGGCCTATGCGGGGGGGCGCATCGCCCTGTACCGGCGCGGGCTCCTCGACCGGCTTGATCCCGAAGAGGTCCGACAGGTGTATCAGTCCTCCTGCTACCGGCAGTGTCACGGAGAGGCGGTCATGCTGACGGCGGTCCTTTCGCCGGCGGGGTGGATTCAGGTGGTGGAGCGGATGCGGGTCAAGGAAGGGGTCGACATCGGCGGAAGGGAGGCCGACGCCATCATCCAGTATCTTGAGGAGGAGTACCCGGCGGTCCGCTCCCCGTATACCTACGCGGTGCGCCGGCAGACCCACGACGCGGTCTGGCGCAACGACGACGGGGCGGGCGACATCTATCTCGACGTCATCTACGCGACGCCGGAGTATCTGCGCTCCATCGGCATGTCCAGCCAGATCGACCAGTACGGCGCCCAGCGGGACCATGTCTTCATCGTCAGCTTCACGGCCCACGAAGGCGCCGTCCCCCCCTACGACCTGGACCGGATCAGCGCCCTTTCGGTCGACGGGGGGAAGCGGGTCCGCCCATCGTCCCCGTGGGAGCTGCGGTTCGAAACCGCCGACCGGCATCACTACGAAGCGCTGGTCCGCTTCTCCCGCAGCGGGGATGGGGAGGCGAGGCGACGGCTCGAACTGTTCGTCGAAACGGTGGGGGGCGCCCCGGTCCGGTCGTACGCATGGGAGCTGCCGTTGGCCTATCCGCCGGAGGTGACGACCCCTTCCGGCGTCGGGAGTGACCGATGAATAGATATTTCAACCTCGCGGTAGTGGCCCTTTCCCTGCTGGCCGCCTGCGTCCGGGCGGAGATGGCGCCCCCCCCACCGATGAA
>JADGCD010000263.1:0-320 GCA_015229165.1 Nitrospinota bacterium
GGTGGTGGCGCTGATCGACTGGATCACCGGCGCCGCGTTGTCGACGGTGAAGCTGTGGCTGGCGGTGTCGGTCCCGCCGTGGCCGTCGGCGACCAGAAGGGTCATCCGGTAGGTCCCCCCCCGGTTGACGACCCGGCTGACGACCTGCCCCTGCATGGTCTCGGTCGATCCGGTGGCGGAATCGACCCCCCGCCAGAGGTAGGTCAGGATGTCGTCGGGGTCGGGGTCGTCGGCCTCGGCGGCGAGGGTGACCCGGTCCCCCTTCTTGGGGGCGGTCGGGCTCATGGAGACTTTCCGGATGACCGGCGGCCCGTTGACCT
>JADGCD010000263.1:347-2755 GCA_015229165.1 Nitrospinota bacterium
GGGCCGATGACCACCGTCCGGGCGCCGGTGAAGGTGTCCCCGTTGGTGGTCTGGACCAGCAGGGCGAAGGTCCGCTCTCCCAGGGTGACGGTGACGGTGGCGGTGAGGGTGTCGAGCGGCACGTCGACGAGGAGCGGATCCATGTCGAGACCGGTGACCCGAAGAACGACCCGGGTGACGTAGGAGGGGGCGGCCCGGCCGCTCTCGGGCGCCGGGGGGGTCAGGGCGGCTGCGTCCCGGTCGTAGGCGTACCCCTCGGGCCAGGTCAGTTGGACCGCGACGCTCCCCTGCGCGCTTCCCCCCTCGGTCTTCTGGTCGAGGGTGGCGCCGCAGGCGTGGAGCAGAAGGGCGAGGGCCAGGAGGGGAAGAAGGCGTCCCCGCGTTACGGTGGTGGTGGCGGTCATGATTTCCCTCTCCGGTGTGCGATCCATCCTCCCATTATGCCACCGGCGCACGGGTCAGGGGTACTGGTTGTACCGGACCACGTCGTATAAAAGGAGTGACGACTCCGGGTCGACGGCCCCGAACTTGACGGCCATTCCGGCGCCGGTCTCGGCGTCGGAGAAGCCGTCGTCCACCGGAACCACCCGGACCACTTCGTACGCCCCCTCGATCCGCTCCCGCCGCATGCCGGCCTCCAGCAGCAGGGCGAACCGCCCGGCGGTCCCCAGCGGCAGGGGGCGGACGGTCCGAACGAAGACCCCTTTCATGGAGATGTCCACGGTCCGGGGATACTCGGTCTCGCCGCCGGGATGCGACAGGACGATGCGCGCGGTGAAGGGAACCCTCTTCTGCCGCCGGGGTCCGCCGGTATGGTCTTCGGTGGGCAGGGCGGCGTCGGAGGTCATCGGAGGTGCTGGAGGATGGTTTCGGGAATCCGCCCCAGCGGCGCCACGGTGTCCACGGCGCCGGCCTTGATCGCTTCCTTGGGCATGCCGAAGACGACGCAGGTGGCTTCGTCCTGGGCGATGTTGTAGGCGCCGGCGTCTTTCATCTTCCGCATGGCGGCCGCGCCGTCCCCCCCCATGCCGGTGAGCATGACGCCGACGGCGTTGGCGCCGACGTTGGCGGCCACGGAGTTGAACAGCACCTCCACCGACGGACGGTGGCGGCAGACCAGGGGGCCGTCCTTGACCTCGACGTAGTAGCGGGCGCCGGAGCGGCGCACCAGCATGTGGGAGGAGCCGGGGGCGATGAGACAGACACCGTTTACCAGCGAGTCGCCGTTGACGGCTTCCTTGACGGTGAGGCTGCACAGGCCGTTGAGCCGGTCGGCGAAGGCTTTCGTGAAGGTGGCCGGCATGTGCTGGACCACGGCGATGCCGGGGGAGTTGCCCGGCATCCGGGTAAGGACGTCCTTGAGGGCTTCGGTGCCGCCGGTGGAGGCGCCGATGGCGACGATCTTGTTGGTGGTGGCCACCATGGAGGTGGGGAGCGCCGTGGTATGGACCGGCGTGGCGGGGGCGACGATGGCCCGCACCCGGGCCCGCGAGGCGGCACGCACCTTGTCGACCACTTCGACGGTGATCTCGGAGAGGTTGTGCTTGTCGAGCGCCGGTTTGGCGACTACCTCCACCGCGCCCGCCTCCAGAGCGGCCAGGGTGGTCTCGGCGCCCTTCTGGGTCAGCGAGCTGACCATGACCACCGGCAGGGGGTAGTGGCGCATCAGCTTGCGCAGGAAGGTGACGCCGTCCATCCGGGGCATCTCGACGTCGAGGGTGACGACGTCGGGCTTGAGATTGACGATCATGTCCCGGGCCACGAACGGGTCCGGGGCGGCGCCGACCACTTCGATGTCGCTGGCTTCGGAGAGGGCGCGGGTCAGCACCTGGCGGACGATGGCCGAGTCGTCGACGATCAGAACGCGTATTTTTGCCATGGTTTCGGGGACTTCTTCGCCGGGGTCAGAAAAGGATTTCGTCGGGGGCGCAGAGAACGGCCGCGTCCAGCAGGATGACGGCCCCGCTGTCGGTGTTCCCCAGGCCGTACAGATAGTCGGTCTCGATGGCGCCTTCGAACAGTTGGGGCGGTTCGATCCGCCCCGCCGGGAGGGCCATGATGCCGTTGACGTCGTCGACTTGCAGGCCGGTGACCGACTTTTCGATCTCGACGACGATAATGTTGCGCACCTCACTGGCGGCGTTCCCGGCGACCCGAAGCTTCTTGCGCAGGTCGAAGACCGGGATGACCTGGTCGCGCAGGTTCATGACCCCCACGACGAAGCCGTGGGTGTTGGGGACGGGGGTGATCGGCTCCATCAGGATGATCTCCCGGACTTTGGTGATCTCGACGCCGTACCGTTCGTTGGCGAGGGAGAAGACCAGGAAGGTGACGCTCTCGTCCCCTTTGGCGTGGGCCTTGGCGCTTTCGAGGGCGGCGCCGACCGTGGACGGGGGTATTTTGGCGAC
>JADGCD010000264.1 GCA_015229165.1 Nitrospinota bacterium
AGGATTCGCGGCATGTCAAGCCCAGGTAAGGTTCTGCGCGTTGCGTCGAATTAAACCACATGCTCCACCGCTTGTGCGGGCCCCCGTCAATTCCTTTGAGTTTCAGCCTTGCGACCGTACTCCCCAGGCGGAGCGCTTAACGCGTTAGCTGCGGCGCGGAGGGGGTCAGTACCCCCCACACCTAGCGCTCATCGTTTACAGCCAGGACTACCGGGGTATCTAATCCCGTTTGCTCCCCTGGCTTTCGCGCTTCAGCGTCAGTAACAGTCCAGGATGCCGCCTTCGCCTCTGGTGTTCTTCCCAATATCTACGCATTTCACCGCTACACTGGGAATTCCGCATCCCTCTCCTGCACTCAAGCTTGCCAGTATCCAAAGCCGTTCCCCGCTTGAAACGAGGGCTTTCACTTCAGACTTAACAAGCCGCCTACGCGCCCTTTACGCCCAGTAATTCCGAACAACGCTTGCCCCCTCTGTATTACCGCGGCTGCTGGCACAGAGTTAGCCGGGGCTTCCTTTGGCGGTACCGTCAACCGCACGGGGTATTAGCCCGCACGGGATTCTTCCCACCCGACAGAAGTTTACAACCCGAAGGCCTTCATCCTTCACGCGGCGTTGCTGCGTCAGGGTTTCCCCCATTGCGCAATATTCCTCACTGCTGCCTCCCGTAGGAGTCTGGACCGTGTCTCAGTTCCAGTGTGACTGATCATCCTCTCAGACCAGCTAAACATCGTAGCCTTGGTGGGCCATTACCCCGCCAACTAGCTAATGTTGCGCGAGCTCATCCTCTGGTGATAGCTTATAAATAGAGGCCATCTTTACCGTTACCGGTCTATGCGGTATTAGCACACCTTTCGGTGTGTTATCCCCCGCCAAAGGGCAGATACTCACGTGTTACTCACCCTTGCGCCGCTGTACTCGCCCCCGAAGGGACTTTCTCGCTCGACTTGCATGTGTTAGGCACGCCGCCAGCGTTCGTTCTGAGCCAGGATCAAACTCTCCAGTTTGAATTCCTGAAAGTGTCCCATCAAACTTCAATGGGTCACTCTTGTCGCTCGGACATAAAAGCTTTTTTAGCTTGACTCATTAGTCACCTCTTTCGAGGCTTCTAACGAAGACCCGCGTCACCATTCCAATGACGCGTTCCCTCAATTTCAAAGAACCGGTTTCGCCAGGTTTTAATGTTCCAGCGAAAGACTACAGTCTATCGTGGCCTCCGCTTTCCGTCAAGAACTTTTTTCGATCCGCCTCGCTTTTTTTGAAAGCGCCGATCGAAGCTCCCGTCGTTTCGGATGACCACCATCCGTCCGTTCGACCCTTTCGGACCTCCCGGCTGGTTCGACTTTTCCGCCGGGTCGCCCCGGGGAAGAGCAATACTACGACAACCCCCTTTCGGGGCGCAAGCCCTTTTTTACATTTCCCTCACTTTTTTCCAAACCCCCTTTTCCCACACGATACCCCGGCGCGCAATGCGACCTGGATGCGCGCAGGACGCGGTCACGACTCCGAACAAGCACACCCCTTACGACCGCTTCTGGAGAGGCGATTATGCGCCGGGCGCGCAGGACGCCGCTCGCTCCCGTCCAATCGCATACCTCCTGCCGTGCGTCGTTTGCTTGGATTGGGTGAGCGCATGGCCCCTTTGCGTTGCGGCTGATAGCGCCGGGCGTGAGGGCGAAGGGGCTGTCCGTGGCGCGGCGCCGGGGTACACGCCCGCCGTGGGGCGCGTACCCCGGTCCCGTCACTCGCCGTCGCGGAAGAGGTCGTGGCAGCCGACGCAGCCGCCGGTGATGGTGGCGGACATCGCCGCAAGCTCCCCCATCGGAGCGGTCATGGCCTTTTCGGCAAGCTCGGTGGCGGTCTGATGAACCTGCCGATCCATGACCGGGATGGTCTCCTTGAGGCGCTCGGCGTTCTTCTTCACATACGGTTTGATCCCCCCGTCGGGCGCCGGGTGGGCGGCGATGGCTTCGGCCCCCTGTTGGACCATGTAGCGGTTGCCGCTCAACAACCCTTGCTGGATACGGCCAAGCTGGGCGGCGAGGTCTCCCATAACCTGCTTCATCGTCAGCCCCGACGGGGCGGCATGGTCAGCGTGGGTGGCGTGATGATCATGCCCCTCCTGGGCGAAGGCGGGAGCGGCGACAAGAAGAAGGGCGAAGGGGAAGGCGTAGCGGATCGACATGGAAGGCTCCTCGTGGCGGGTTGAACGTCTGTGGAGCTTACGAGAGCGACGCACAATCGCCCATGACCTTCGTCATGGGCGATCGTGACTACGGGCGCTGTGGGGAAGAGCGCCCTTCTCTTCAAAGAAAGGACATCTTCCTCCTCAGTGCCTGAAGTGGCGGACGCCGGTGAAGAGCATGGCGATATTGGCCTCGTCGGCGGCGGCGATGACCTCTTCGTCCCGGACCGAGCCGCCCGGCTGGATGATCGCCGTGACCCCCGCCCCGGCGGCGGCGTCGATGGCGTCGCGGAAGGGGAAGAAGGCGTCAGAGGCCATGGCCGACCCCTGCACCGGGCGGGTGGCCTTGCTGATGGCGATCCGGCTGCTGTCGACCCGGCTCATCTGCCCCGCCCCTACCCCGATGGTCGAGTCGGCGTCGGCGTAGACGATGGCGTTGGACTTCACATGTTTGGCCACCGTCCAGGCGAACCGGAGCGCCTTCATTTCGGCGTCAGTCGGTGGTCGTTTGCTCACTACCCGGATCAGGCTCTCGTCCGCCGTCAGCCAGTCGTCGTCCTGGATCAGCGC
>JADGCD010000265.1 GCA_015229165.1 Nitrospinota bacterium
TCCCGGATGCCGCCGACCCCCAGCTTGATGTTGTCGGCCTCCTTGCGGGCGGTCTTTTTCGACTTGAGCTGGGCGTCGATCTTGTCTTTCATGACCGCCACCTCGTCCAGCGCCCCCTTGTCGAGATACTTGCGCCAGGTGAAGGGGCGCAGTCGTTCGAGAACTTCGCCGGAGACGGCCCGGTCGCCGCCGACGTGGCGGGCCTTGATGAAGGCCTGCCGCTCCCACATCTGTCCCCACGACTCGTAGTAGATCTCCATGGCGCCCACGGAGTTGGTCAGCTCGCCCGATTTGCCCTCGGGGCGCAGGTCGAGATCGACCCGGAAGACCTGCCCCAGATCGGTCAGGTCGTTGAGGAGCGATGTGACCCGCCGGGCGATCCGGACGAAATATTCGTGGAGGTGAAGCGCCCCCTTCTCCCCCCCCCGGCTTTCGCCGTTGTCGGAGGAGTGGACGTAGATGATGTCGATGTCCGAGGAGATGTTCAGCTCCCCGCCGCCGTGCTTTCCCATGCCGATGACGGCGAAGGAGGCCGTCCGCTCGGCGCCCCCCTCCTGAGGGGTGTAGACCGCCTCGCCGAAGTCGCGCAACGCCTCGGCGGAGGCCACGGCGCAGGCGGCGTCGACCGCCACGTCGGCCACGACGGTCCATTCGGCCAGCGCCTGCTCCACCGGGGCGGCGCCCCCCAACTCCCGTGCGGCGATGCGGCACAGCTCCCGGCTGCGGAAGATGCGTAACGCCGCGTCGGGGGGGTGGGCCGCCATCAGGTCGGCCAGGTGGCTCTGCATTCCCTCTTCGTCCCGGGGCCAGAGAAGCCGCTCTTCCTCCACCAGCCAGTCGAGATCGTCGGGACGGCGGGCGAGCCAAAGCGAGAGGGGCTCGGAGCCGGCGAAGAGATGGGCCAGCAGCTCCTGCGCCGACCGGTCGGCGGCCAACCTGGCCGAGAGGGCCGTCGCCTCCTCCAGCCGGGGGAGGGCCGTTTGGGGGTCGGCGGTCAGCGCGGCGATCCGGGCCCCTGGGGTCATCGCCCCTCCGGGGACGGGACCCCTTCGCGCAGCCCCATCTCGGCCACTTTTTTCATGAGAGTGTTCCGGTTCACCCCAAGGAGGGTCGCCGCTTTCGTCTGCACCCCCCCGGTGCGGCGCAGCGCCTCTTCGATAAGCGCCCTCTCCACCCGCCCGACGATCCGGTGGTGCAGGTCGCCGTCGGGGATTCCGGCCATGGCGGCCACCACCGCCTGCTCCAGCGTCGTCGGCAGGGGGGCGCCTTCGCCCCATCCGGCGGGGAAGGCCACCGGATCGGCCGGGAGGTTCTCCCGGCTGATGGTGGCGCCCGGGGCCATCAGCACCGCCCGGCGGACTGCGTTTTCCAGCTCCCGCACGTTGCCGGGCCACGGCTGGTTTTGCAGCGCCTCCATCGCCTCGGGGGTGACGCTCTTGCGCGGTTCGTTGAAGGCGGCGGCGATCTTTTCGAGAAAATGCTCCACCAGCGCCGGGATGTCCTCCTTGCGCCGGGAGAGGGGGGGGAGCTGGATCGGGACGACGTTGAGCCGGTGGTAGAGATCCTCGCGGAACCGCCCTTCGGCCACGTCGGCGGCCAGATCGCGGTTGGTGGCGGCCACCACCCGGACGTCGATCTTGGTGGAGCGGACGGCGCCCACCGGGTAGACCTCCCGCTCCTGCAGGACGCGCAGCATCTTCGCCTGCAGCGACAGCGGCATATCCCCCACCTCGTCCAGCAGGATGACCCCCCCGTGGGCCTGGGCGAATTTTCCCTTTCGGTCCTCATGGGCGCCGGTGAAGGCCCCTTTCATGTGGCCGAACAGCTCCGACTCCAGAAGCTGCCCGGGGATGGCGGCGCAGTTGACGGTGACGAAGGGGGCGTCGGCCCGGGGGGAGTTGCTCCAGAGAGCCCGGGCCACCAGCTCCTTCCCCGCGCCGGTGGGGCCGGTGACGAGGATGGTGGCG
This sequence comes from Nitrospinota bacterium, assembly GCA_015229165.1. GTDB lineage: Bacteria > Nitrospinota_A > UBA7883 > UBA7883 > JADGGD01 > JADGCD01. Next base: position 1,968 of record JADGCD010000265.1, read on the forward strand.
TCGGAGTTGGCCGCCCGGCCAATCAGTTTAAAGACCTCCTGCATCGCCGGACTGCGGCCAACGATCTCGCCTGCGGCCACCGGTTTCGTCTTTTGCGCCCCTGTGCGGCTGGAGCGGACCTGTCGCCGGTATTCGACGATCCGGGCGACCAGCGACTCCACCTCCTTGAGGTCGAACGGTTTGGTCAGGTAGTCGAACGCTCCCCGGCGCATCGCCTCCACGGCGTTTTTCATGGTCGCCTCGGCGGTCATCACCACCACCGACGGGGGATCGTGCAGCTCCAGCGTCCGGGTCAGCAGGTCGAGCCCCGAGCCGTCGGGCATGACGATGTCGAAGAAGGCGACGTCGTATCCCCCCGCCTCCAGCGCGGCCATCCCCTCGGAGAACCGCTCCGCCAACTCGACCTGGTAGCCCAGTTTCCCCAGCCCCCGGGAGAGGACGAACCGCAGGCTCGGCTCGTCGTCGACCACCAATACCCGGACGGAACGCTCGTTCTCGGTCATCCTTATCCCTTCCCTCTCCGGGGGAAAAATCCGTTCCCCCCCCCGCCTCCGATACGGTACGATACCCCTCGTTACCGACTACTATTCTATACGCGAATTGCAGCCATCCACTATGACATCCACGAACGATCCCCTGACCTACAAATCGGCCGGTGTCGACATCGACGCCGGGACCGAATCGCTGCGCCGGATCAAGGAGAAGGTGAAAGCGAGCCACACCCCCGCCGTCCTGACCGGTCTGGGCTCCTTCGGCTCCCTCTTCTCCCTGAAGGAGGCGCT
>JADGCD010000266.1 GCA_015229165.1 Nitrospinota bacterium
CGGTGAACGCGGGAGCGATGAGGGGGATGAAGAACGGCAATCCCTGAATGTGGTCCCAGTGGGTGTGGGAGAGGAACAGGTAGATCTGGTTCTGCTCCTGTTTCTTCATCAGGCTCATGCCCAGCTTCCTGATGCCGGTGCCGGCGTCGAGGACGATGAGCGGCTGCCCCGGGACATGGACCGAGACGCAGGGGGTGTTGCCGCCGAACTGGGCGGTGTCGGGGCCGGGTGAGGGAATCGACCCCCGGACGCCCCAGAATTGAATCTCCATGCCGCTCCGTTATCGTTCGACGGTGAGGAAGGCTTTGGCCTCATCGACCTTCTCTTCGAGGCCGGTGACCGCCTTGGCGACGGCCTGGTCATCCAGCGGGAAACCGGCCGCGATCTCCCCGGCGATACTACCAAGATTGGTGTCGGCTTGAATACCAATTTTTCGGTCGTGCACGGTCCGGTTGGCCATATGGACGGTCAGGGCCAGACGACGCGCCTCGTCGGGCGCCAGGAGGGGCTCGTGATGCCAGGCGATGGCCCCGGCCAGGGAGGGGGGGAATTTCCAACTGGTGGCCATCCGCCCGCCGAGGGAGGCGTGGTCCATGCCGAAGCGCTCCTGCTCCAGCCGGTACTTTGGCGTGTCGGGGCGGTAGGAGGGGTCGTACAGTTCGGCGCAGTCGGCGGCGTATTCCTTCAGGATGATGACCTTGCCGATGTCGTGCAGGAGCCCGGCGACGAAGTATTCGTCCGCTTCCCGCAGAGACACCCCCTGCGCGTGGGCCAGGTCCTTGCTCGCCAGTCCGCAGGCCAGGCAGTGGCGCCAAAAGGCTTCGTTGTCGAACCAGCGGAAGGAGTCGGCCACTTTCATGCCGGAGGTGAGGGCCACCGACAGGGCGATGTTCTTGATGGTGTTGAATCCGAGCAGGATGACCGCCCGGGAAAGGGACGAGACCGGCGTCCGCATGCCGAAGTAGGCCGAGTTGACCAGCTTGAGAACCTTGGCCATCAGCATCGGGTCTTTTTGGACCGCTTCGACCAGATGGGCGGCTTCGGCGTTGATCCGGTTGGCGATGTCGATGATCTTGAGGGCGGCGGGGGAAAAGGCGCTCATGGAGTCGAGCGCGTTGATGAGGCGCTGGGGGTCGATCGCCTTGTCGGTCATGGTCGCCGGGATGTGAAAAAAGTGTTCGCCACCGGGAAAGTTCTTTATAGAATAGCACCGTTTCACCCTTTGCGGTTCGCCAAATTTTACCTAACGAGACTCCCATGATCCGTCATATCGTCTTTTTCACCTTCCGGCCCGAGGTTCCGGTGGCCGAGCGGGAACGGTTCGCCGACCAGTTGCGCCGCCTGAAGGAAACGGTCCCCGAGGTGCGGGAGCTGACGGTGGCGTTCGATGTGGGGAAAAAGGGGAACTCGTTCGAGCTGGCGCTCGATTCGTCGTTCGATTCGATGGAAGCGGTGGAGGCTTACGCGGTCCACCCGGACCATGTGAAGATTCTGGACGAGGTGAAACGGCTCTGCGCCGCCACCGCCAAAGTCGACTACTACTACGCGTAGGGCGAGGGGCGCCCCCGTTTCGACAAAGACCCGGCGTCTACGCCGCCTCCGCCGCGAAAGGGCAAGACGGCCTTGACCGGTCGATCGGGAGCAGGCGAAGACTGCGGCTCTTGATGAGTAACGGTCAGGCGTCGAGAGCTTTGGCGAGACCCCCGGGGGCGCCCCCGTTGGGCGCTATCCCCGCTCTTTGATGACCCGAGCCGGACGCCCCACGGCGATGACCCGGGGGGGGAGGCTCGTCTCGATACGGGCGGCGGTCCCCACCACCGTATCGTCCCCCACCGTCACCCCCGGCGCAACGGTCACCGACGCCCCCAGCCAGACGTTCGACCCGATGGTGATCGGCGCTCCCGGCAGGTCTTCCAGCGCCCCGTGGGGGCCGAGAAGCGTTTTCGCGCCGATGGACAGATTTTGCCGGGCGGTCAGCCGGACCCAGGTCGAAAGGTTGGCCCGGTCGGCCAGCGTCAGTGTCCCCCCCACGGCGGTCAGCCGGGTGTGCCGCCCGACGTAGGCGTCCTTGCCGATCATGATCGTCCCCCCGTCGGCGGTCTCCAGATAGACGCCGTCGTCCAGCACAGCCCCGTCGCCGACGGTCACCTGCCGGGGGTCGGAGAACCAGACGTCCAGCCCGAAGATCGCCCCCCGCCCGCAGCTCCCCAGCAGGCGCGGATAGAGCTTCTGGCGCAACGCGAGCCCCAACGCCCCCGGAATGCGGCGGGCGATCCGGGCGGCGAGGCGCGGGAGCGGGGAGGGGAACATGGGTATGGTACAATCCCGGTTTTTCAATGAGAGTCCCCTACTATACCCCGGTTCGGGGGAGGTCGCCCATATGCCCCTTGCCACCGCCAAAGGCCGCGCCGGATTCTGGATCGGCGTCGCGCTGACCGTCGGTCTCGTGGCCTGGGCGCTCATGGCCTATGATTTCTCCCGCGTCTGGGAGGCGCTCAAACAGGCCAACTACTGGTGGGTGCTTCCGGCGGCCCTCATCGAAGTGGCGGTCATCTTCATCCGGGCCGTCCGGTGGCGGCCGTTTCTCGAACCGATCCGGAAGGTGTCGCTCTACGACTCCTCCATGGCCTGCTACATCGGCTTCACCGGCAACATGATCCTGCCGGCCCGGGCGGGGGAGTTCATCCGGGCGTGGGTTCTGGCGCGCAAGGTCAAGATTCCGGCCACTGCGGTCATGGGGAC
>JADGCD010000026.1 GCA_015229165.1 Nitrospinota bacterium
CGTTTTACCGAACCAACGTTCTCGGCGCCCGCAACGTTCTCGAAGGATGCCGGGGGGAGGGGGTGTCCCGACTGGTCTACACCAGCACCCCTTCGGTGATCTTCGACGGCGCGCCGCACGGCGGGGTCGACGAGAGCCGCCCCTATCCGGCCCGCTTTTTCGCCCCCTACCCGGAGAGCAAGGCCGTGGCCGAGCGGGAGATTCTGGCCGCCAACGGCGCCGGGCTCTACACCTGCGCGCTACGCCCCCATCTCATCTGGGGACCGGGCGACCCGCACCTGATCCCCGGCGTCGTCCGGGCCGCCCGGGCCGGGCGGATGAAGATCGTCGGCGACGGGACCAACCGCTCCGACGTGGTCTATGTGGACAACGCCGCCGACGCCCATATCGGCGCCCTCGACCGGCTGGTCCCCGGGTCGCCGGTCGGCGGGCGCGCCTACTTCGTCTCGCAGGGCGCCCCGGTGAACCTGTGGGGGTTCATCAACACGATTCTCGAACGGCTGGGGGAACCGGCCATCACCGGGCGGATGTCGTACCGGGTCGCCTACGCCCTCGGCGCCGCCGCCGAAACGGCGTGGCGGCTCATGGGGCGCGGCGACGATCCCCCCATGACCCGGTTTATGGCCATGAACCTGGCCCACGACCATTGGTTCGTCATCGACCGGGTCCGGCGCGAACTCGACTATGTCCCGCAGGTCTCCACCGTCGAAGGTCTCGACCGGCTCGCCCGCTGGTGGCGCGAGGAACAGGCATGAACGACGAGCGTCCCCCTTCGCCTTTCCGGTGGATCACCACCCTCTCGATCCTGTTTCTGATCCCCCTCTTCGCCGTGGCGATCTGGCAGGCGGGGGAGCAGGTGAAACAAAGCCCCGATTTCTGCGTCTCCTGCCACCTGCAAAGCGGCCAGCCGCTCCACGGTGAGAAAGAACGGGCCATGAAGGGGACTCCCCCCCGGACTCTGGCCGGAGCCCATCATCAGGCCACCACCGGCGAGCGGCCCGGGTGTTACCGGTGCCACCGGGGGAGCGGGCGCGGCGAACGGGTGGTGACCGCCTGGTACGAGCTGAAGAACACCGTGACCTATCTGGTGGGGGCTTTCGAAGAGCCGAAGAGGCTTTCCCGCCCCTTCCGGGACGAGAGCTGCCTCGACTGCCATCGGGCGCTGCGGAGGGACGCGGCGCGCGGGGGGTACCACGCTTTCGCCGCCCACGACGGAATCGCCCGGATCGCCTGCGCCGACTGCCACCCGATACACACGTCGGCGGAGGGGGAGGGGCTCTACCGGCGGGCGGTCATCGAAGGGAAATGCGCCGCCTGCCATCAACGCCCCGACCAGACCCTCTACGTCATCCGGGCGCTGGGGGTCAAAGCCTTCCCGCCGGTCCCGGTGGCGACTGAATGATCCCTGTCCGGAGGGTGTACAGACGTCGACGGCTTGTTTATACTTGATGGACTTGTCGGCCGGAGCGTTCCGGCCCCGCGAACGGGACCCATCCGAAGAACAGGGAGTAGTTGACGTATGCCGAAGCCGAAACATCACGTATTCATCTGCACCAACCAGCGCCCGGAGGGACATCCCCGCGGGAGCTGCGCCCAGAAGAACGCCATGCTGGTGTGGCAGAAATTCGCCGACCTGCTGAACGAGAAGATGCTCTTTTCAGAAATCTTCGTCTCCGGCGTCCGCTCCTGCCTCGGCCCCTGCGGGCAGGGACCGGTGGTGGTGGTTCATCCGGACAACGTCTGGTACGCCAATGTCACCGAGGCCGACGTGGCCGAGATCTTTGAAAAGCATCTGATCGGCGGCAAGCCGGTCGAGCGGCTTCTCATGCCCGAGGAAGTCTTCGGTTGATCGACCGCCCCGTCCCCCAACGCCCAGAGGAGGAGTGGCTGGCGCCCTACGCCATGCGCGGCGGCGCCAGCCGGGGACGACGACATCCCGAGGATGAGCATCCCTACCGCTCCCCCTACATGCGGGACCGGGACCGGGTCATCCACACCCAGGCCTTCCGCCGCCTGGAATTCAAAACGCAGGTCTTCGTCTATCACGAGGGGGACCATTTCCGGACACGGCTCACCCACTCCATCGAGGTGGCCCAGATCGCCCGGACGATGGCCCGGACGTTGCGGCTCAACGAAGATCTGATCGAGGCCATCGCCCTCTCCCACGACCTGGGGCATCCCCCCTTCGGCCACTCGGGCGAGAGCGTGCTGGCCGAGAAAATGGCCGATGACGGCGGCTTTGAGCACAACGTGCACGGGTTGCGGATTGTCGACCACGTCGAGAACCGTTATCCCGATTTTCGCGGCGTCAACCTGACCTGGGAGACCCGCGAGGCCATCGCCAAACACTCCAAGATGAAGGATCACGCCAGTTTCGCCGAGTTCCACGAATTTCCCCATCCCTCGCTGGAGGCCCAGGTGGCCGACTGCGCCGACTCCATCGCCTATGGGGCGCACGATCTGGACGACGGTCTCACGTCGGGGCTGTTGAATCAGGACGACCTGAACGAGGTCTCCCTCTGGCGCCGGTTCTCGGAGAGTCTGGACCGGGGTGTCTCCCCGAAGCTGCGGCAAAGCTTCGTCGTCCGTTCCGTCATCAACGCGCAGGCTTCCGATCTTATCGCGACGACGCAGGGGAACATCGCCCGGTTGAAGATCGCGGCCCCCGACGACGCGCGCAGGGCCGAAGAGCCGGTGGCCGCTTTCTCCCCGGCGATGAAAGAGGAGCGGCGCGAGCTTAAAACATTCCTCATGGCCAACATGTACAAGAGCCACCGGGTGGTGCGGATGGAATCGAAGACCACCCGCGTTGTCCGGGAGCTGTTCGACGCCTACCTCGCCGAGCCCAAGCTTCTCCCCCCGCCGGTGCGCAAGAACATGGAAGAAGTCGGAAAACGGCGGATCGTCTGCGACTACATCGCCGGAATGACCGACAAATACGCCCTCGAAGAGCATCAGAAGCTCTTCGACCCCCTCTCCAGGGTCTGACCCGGTTGAAAGGGGAGAAGGTTTCGCATTAGAGTGGACGTGGGGCCTCCCCTGGTCGCCCCGTCAACCCCCACGGAAACGAACCATGCCGAACCGAGAGAACCCGCTGGTAGAGGAAAAGCTCCTCAAGATTCTGGAGGAAGCGATCCTCGACGAACAGGCGTCCGCCGCCCGCTACGGCCACGGCGCCGAGTTGGCCCGCGATCCGGAGCTGGTGGCCATGTTCGAACAGCTCATGCGGGACGAACAGCGCCACGAGGAGGCCCTCAAGGAGCGGTACCGGGCCATCAAGAAGCGGCTCGGCCTCAAGATCATGCGGGACGGGGAGTGACCCTGGCCGTGCCCACCGTCATCGCCCTGGTCGGCGCCGGATCGTGCCCTTCTTCCGTGGCCGCCGTGGCCGAGCGGATCGGCGCTCTCGTGGCCGCCCGGGGAGGGATTCTCCTGTGCGGCGGACTCGGCGGCGTCATGGAAGCCGGATGCCGGGGGGCCGCCGAAGCCGGGGGGGTGACCGTCGGTCTCCTGCCGGGAGACGACCCCGCCGCCGCCAACCGGTGGGTCGGCGTTCCGTTGCCCACCGGCATGGGCCACGCCCGCAACGCCCTCATCGCCCGGGCGGCCCACGGCATGATCGCCGTCGCCGGGGAGAGCGGAACCCTCTCCGAAATCGCCCTGGCCCTGAAGATGGGGAAACCGGTGGTGGCGATCGCGTCGGCGTGGAGCGCCATCCCCGGCGTCCTCTCCGCCGACCGTCCCGAAGAGGCGGTGGAGCGGCTCTGGGGGCTGTTGGACGACGGGGGACGGCCATGACCCGTTTGTTGCGCCTCCCGCTCGTCGCGCTTCTCTCCCTCCTTGCCGCCTGCGCCGGGGTGGACCAAATCAGGAAGCAGAACTATCTCGACGAACCCTCCTCCGCTCGCTCCGAGCGGATCCATGTGGTGAAGCGGGGAGATACGCTTTTCAAAATATCGCGCAAATACGGGGTGAAGGTCACCGACCTGAAACGGCTCAACGGCATCACCAACGTCCGCGACATCCCGGTGGGAATGCGCCTGCGGATACCGGGGGGGGGACGAGTCGCCTCGGGGGGCGAAGCCCCTTCGACGTCGGGAAAACCGTCCGGCGGCGTGTACGACGCGCCGGTGTCCAGCTCGGTCCGGTTCGCCTGGCCCCTCAAGCGGATCGAACTCTCCTCCCCCTTCGGCATCCGGGGGAACCACAAGCACGACGGGCTCGACCTGCGCGCCCCCCGCGGGACCGACGTGTTCGCCTCCGCCGACGGGGAGGTGATCTTCTCCGGTTGGGGCCCCGCCGGATATGGCAACCTGATCATCCTGAAGCACGACGCGGTCTTCATATCGGTCTACGCACACAACCAGCGCAATCTGGTCAAAAAGGGGGCGACGGTGAAAAAGGGGGAGCATATCGCCGCCGTCGGCTCCACCGGTCGCGCTTCCGGCGCCCATCTCCACTTCGAAATCCGCAAGAACCGCAAGCCCATCGACCCGATGAACCATCTCCCCTCGCGGTAGCGGGGCCGGGGCGCAAACCTTTACGGTTGAAAAGGCGCCCGGAATCCGCTAAAAATAATGCTTACCCGATCATCTGGCGCGCTCTGAGCGGGCTTCAACCTCATCGCTACACCGCATTCTTGGGGGGACCGGTTTTCGTATGGCAAAGAAAAAAATCACCGTCGTCGGCGCGGGAAACGTAGGGGCCACCACCGCCCAGCTTCTGGCGTACAAGAAGCTGGGGCACGTCTACCTGGTTGATGTGGCCGAAGGGATTCCCCACGGCAAGGCGCTGGACCTCATGGAATCGGCCCCGCTGGAGAACTTCGACTCCCGCATCGTCGGTCTCAACAGCTATGAGGAGACCGCCGGGTCCGACATCGTCATCGTCACCGCCGGGCTGGCCCGCAGACCGGGGATGACCCGCGAAGACCTGCGCGACAAGAACGCCGAGATCATGAAAACGGTGGCCGAACAGGTCGCCCACTATTCCCCCAACTGTTTCATGATCGTCGTCACCAACCCGGTCGACACCATGACCTACGTGGCGAAGAAGTACTCCGGCCTCGGCAAGCACCGGATCGTCGGCATGGCCGGCGTTCTCGACTCCACCCGCTTTCGCTCCTTCATCTCCATGGAGCTGGGGGTCTCCAACGAAGACGTCCACGCCACCGTTCTGGGCCTCCACGGCGAAGACATGGTGCCGATGCCCCGCTTCTCGTCGGTGGCCGGCATCCCGCTGACCGAATTGATGAGCGCCGAGAAGATCAACGAACTGGTGGAGCGGACCAAGCACGGCGGCGCCGAGATCGTGCAACTGCTCAAAACCGGCTCGGCCTTCTATGCCCCCGCCTCGTCGGTGGTCAACATGGTCGAGTCGATCGTGCTGGAGAAAAACCGGATCGTGCCCGCGGCCGCCTACCTCGAAGGGGAGTACGGGCTGGACGGCATCTTCATGGGGGTGCCGGTGCTGCTCAACTGGTCCGGCGTGGCGAAGATCATCGAACTTCCCCTCACCGCCGAGGAGAGCGCCGCGCTGAACAAGTCGGCCCAGGGGGTTCTCGAATCGGTCTCCCACCTCAAGGTGTAGCGCTGCCCCTTTCCGAAAAGCGCCGGGAGCCCCTCCCGGCGCTTTTGTCATTTGGGGTCGGGCCTGTTCCCGGCGCCCGACATTTGCTAGACTGCAGGGAAGATGACTACGGGATGACGATGGAGAGCACTCTCGACGATCTTTCGCGCGACGGTCTGATCACCCTCGACCGGAAAGGGACCGTCGTCGTCGCCAACCGGGCCGCCGACCGTCTCCTCGCCGATGGCGCGCCGATTGTCGGGCGCCCCTTCGCCCCCCTCATCCGCCCCCTCCTCGACCCCCACGCCCCCGCGCTGTACGATCCGTGCGCCCTGCTCGACGGAGAAGGGATGCGACAGGGGGCGGTGACCCTCGTCATTCGCGGTCGGCGACGCCCCTTCCGCTATCGGCTCGCCCCCGTGGGACAGGGACGCTGGGGCCTGGCGCTGGAGCCGTGGAGCGATGGGGAGGGCGAGCCGGACCTGCCCGTCCCGGCCGCTACGCTGGCCGCCGCGCTGGAGAGCGTCTACGAGGCGGTAGTCATCACTGACGTCGACGGGTACATCCGCTACGTCAACCCCGCCTTCGAAAACGTCACCGGCTACCGGAAAGAGGAAGTCGTTGGCCAGACCCCCCGCATCCTGAAGAGCGACATGCACGGCTCCACCCTCTATGAGGAGTTGTGGCGGACCATCAAGGGGGGGGAGACCTGGCGGGGAGACCTGATCAACCGGCGCAAGGACGGCTCGGTCTACTACGACCACGCCTCCATCTCCCCGGTGCGGGACAAGACCGGCGCCATCGTCAGCTTCATCTCTATCAAACAGAACATCACCGAAAAGAAGCTGACCGAACAGGCCCTCACCGAGCAGCGCGAACAGCTCCGGATGATCACCGACCATTTGCCCGCGCTCATCACCTACGTCGACCGGCACGAGCGGTACCAATTCGTCAACCGGGCCTACGAACAGTGGGTCGGGCGTCCGGCGGAGAAGATCGTCGGACGGACGCTGGCCGAGATTCTCGACCCTGCGATCTACGCCGAACTGGGCGGTCGCCTCCGGGCCGCCCTGAAGGGGGAGCGGGTCTCTTTCGAGCGGGAGACCCAGCTCGACGGGCGGTGGCAGGTGCTCAACGTCGCCTATATCCCCCACCGGGACTCCACGGGCGCCGTCCGGGGGGTTTTTACCCTGGCCACCGACATCACCGAGCGCAAGGAGCGGGAGCGGGAGTTGTCCTGGAGCCACCGGCTGCTCGACGCCATCAGCGCCGCGCAGTCGCAGTTCATCGTGGACGCCGACACCCACGTCGTTTTCTCGCGGCTGCTGGAGACCCTGCTGTCGCTCACCGGCAGCGCCCACGGCTTCATCGGACAGGTGGTCGAAGATCCCCCCCACGAACCGCAGATGAAAATACACGCGGTCATCGGGTTCCACGGCGCCGGGGCCGAGTCGGCCCCCGCCACCGACGTGGAGAGCATCGCGCTGGCCCTCCTCGACGACCTGTTCGGCGCCGTCCTCGAAAGCGGCGAGCCGGTGATCGTCAACGCCACCCCCGGCGCCGCCGGAGAGGGGAAGCCCGAATCGTTCCTCGGCATCCCCATCGTCAAGGGGGGGCGGGTGCTGGGGGAGATCGGCATCGCCAACCGTCCCGGCGGCTACCACGAAGGGTTGGTGAAGGCGCTGGCCCCCTTCATCGGCGCCTGCGCCAACGTCTTCGAAGCCATGCGGCTGCAGGAGGCCCGGCGGGAGGTGGAAGAGGCCCTCATCAAGAGTCAGGACAGCCTCGCCAAGGCCCAGTGGATAGCCCATGTGGGGAACTGGGACTGGAACATCACAAGCGACGAGCTGACCTGGTCCGACGAGATGTACCGGATCTTCGATCTCGACCCGACCGGCTCTCCGGGGAACTTCGAATCGTTCATCACCCACATCCACCCCGCCGACCTGACCCGGGTCCGCCGGGCCATCACCGCCGCCATCAACGAAACCGGCTCCTACCAGCTGGACCACCGGATCGTCCGTCCCGACGGGCGGGAGCGGATCGTCATCGACCAGGGCGAGGTCTTCTACGACACCGGCGGCAGGGCGGTCCGGATGGTCGGCACCCTCTCCGACATCACCGTGCGGAAGACGCTGGAGAACGAGCTGCGGGAACAGACCGAAAAGCTGCAGGAGCTCGACTCTTTCAAGAACCGGCTGATGTCCATCGTCTCCCACGATCTTCGCTCGCCGCTCACCTCCAACATCGGCCTGCTGACCCTCCTGACCCGCCCCGGCAAGGAGCCGATGACCGAGCGGCAGACCACCATCGTCCAGACCGTCGTCCGGTCGCTCCAGCACCAGCTCAAGCTGGTGGAGAACCTGCTGGAGCTCTCCCGGGTCTACCGGGGGAACATCCAGATCGAGCAGGAGCCCCTCCCGGTGAATGAACTGTTCGAGGCCAGCGTCGCCATGCTCTCCCAGGTGGCCGCCGAGAAGGAGGTCCAACTCGTGATCGTCCCGGCCGGAGAGGGGCGCCTCCTCTTCGCCGACCGCCACCGGATGATCCAGGTGATCAACAACCTGCTGACCAACGCCATCAAATTCTCCCGGCCGGGAGAAACGATCGAACTCCGGTCCGAATTGACGAAGGGGGGAACGGTCGACCTGCTCATCGTCGACCACGGCATCGGCATCGCCGCCGATCGTATGGAAAAGCTTTTCGACCTCTCCTACTCCACCACCACCCTCGGAACCGGGGGGGAAAAGGGGACCGGCCTTGGGCTCTCGATCTGTCAGGAGCTGACCGAACTCAACGGGGGGGTGTTGTCCATCGTGTCGACCGAGGGAAAGGGGACCACGGTTCGGCTGGCATTTCCGGTTTGCGAATCCGCAACGGTGGAAGGGGGATCCGCTCCCTCTCAGAGCAGCGAAATGTAGAACCGCTCGTACGCCCGTGCGGTCAGGAGCGCGTCGCGCCGCTTCAGGATAATCGAGAGGACGCAATAGACGTGCAGCGGGTTTAGCACGTGTCGCAACCTGTCTCTTACCGTGGCGACCATTGCCCTTCTCCTTTCACTTACCTTATCGGCGTGGGCTCATCGAAAAGTAAGCCTGCCTCTCACTTTTGCATCAAGGGCGCCAAAAGGCAGCGCTTGCTGAAATCCCGTTATCACAATGAGATGGCCAATAGTTACCCCGAAAACTCATTCAACAAAATGTTGTGCGCCCACACCGGATTGTTGATCGGCGCCGCCGGGCGGCAAAAAATTGTCAGTAGTCCGACGGGCGAGGGGGGGGCGAGAACGGCTCGCTTCGTGACAAGCGGATAGCGCTGTACCTATAATATTCCTACGGCGTCGTTTCTTGGCCGACGCCGACCATCAGGAGAATGCCGTGGACCGGTTCGATTATGAAAACGCGATTCCCCTCGCCGAGGGGATCTATTGGGTCGGCTTCTATGACGAGAAGTCGAGTCTGCACTGCAACCCCTACCTTCTCATCGATGGGGACGAAGCGGCGCTGATCGACTCCGGCACCATCCCCCACTTCCCCATCGTCATGCGCAAGGTCATCGACCTTGTCGAACTGGGACAGGTCTCCTATCTGATAGCGCAGCACCAGGACCCCGACGTCTGCGGCAACATCGCCGTGGTGGAAGATCTGCTGGAGAACCCCGCTCTCAAGATCGTCGCCCACGGCCACACTGTCCGGTTGATCCGCCATTACGGCACCCACTCGGAATACTACCCGGTGGAGGAGAACGACTATCGTCTGACCTTGAAGAGCGGTCGCGTACTCCGGTTCATATTCACCCCCTATCTCCACTCCCCCGGCGCCATCGCCACCTTCGACGAAGCCACCGGTACCCTCTTCTCGTCCGATCTCTTCGGCGGTCTGTCGCGCAACTGGTCGCTGAAGGCCCGTCCCGGCTACATCGAGGCGATGGAGGCGTTCCACCGGATTTACATGCCCTCCAACAAAGTTCTGAGACCCACCATCGAGCGGCTGGAGAAACTCCCCATCACCCGCATCCTGCCGCAGCACGGCTCGGTTATCGAGGGGGACGATGTGAAGGTGGCCATGGCCCATCTGAAGGAGCTTGCCTGCGGCGTCGACCTGAACAAGGAACTGGTGGGGGGGGAGCGATGGTAGGGGACGCGAAAGGGACTCCTTCCCCCGAGCGTCCGTCGGAGGGGTATGTGTCCTCCCTGAACCGGAAGCTGGCGGAAAAGGCGCTGGCCATGCGCTGCATGTCCTACACCTCCCGCATCAAGGCGGAGCTGCTCACCCAGACCCTCTACGTCATGAAGGGGAGCAAGAAGGCGCTGGCGCAGGAGATGGAAGAGCGTCTCATGGCCCAGATCGAGCTGGAGTGGGAGCGCAACTTCATTTCCGTGGCGCTGGACGCCTCCGGCGCCTTTATCGTGGTGCTGGACGGCAAGGGGGGGGTGGTCCGGTTCAACCGGGCCTGCCAGCTCTCCACCGGCAATGCGTTCCAGTCGGTGCGGGGGCTCACCCTGGCCCAGCTTGCGCTACCGGAAGGGGACGTTCCCCTCTTCGACACGCTCGTCGCCCAGGCCCGGACCACTGGCAAACCGGCGGAGGGGGAGACACGATGGATCTCGCTGGCCGACGGCGTCCGGACCATCCAGTGGACCGTGGCGGCCCTGCCGGGGCGGGGGGGGCTCGGCGGCGGCTCCATCGCCACCGGTATCGACGTCACGGAGGAGCGGCGTATCCGGGAGCGGCTCAACCTTTCCCAGACCGTTTTCGATAACGCCATCGAGGGGATCATGATCACCGACGTCGACGGGATCATCCAGTCGGTGAACCCGGCCTTTACCCGAATGACCGGGTGGGAGGCCGACGAGGTGGTGGGGCGCTCGCCGAAGGTCCTCCGCTCGGGACGGCACGACGAAAGGTTTTACGAGGTTCTGTGGCGCAGCCTGCTCGAAGAGGGGAGCTGGAAAGGGGAGATCTGGAACAAGCGCAAGGACGGCGAGGTCTTCGTCGAGTGGCTCTCCCTGACGGCGGTCCGCAACGAGAAGGGGGAGGCGACCCATTTTGTCGGCGTTTTCGACGACATCAGCGAGCGCAAAGCCAAGGAGGAGCTGATCCACAAGCTGGCCTACCACGACCCCCTGACCGGACTTCCCAACCGACAGCTCTTCAACGAGCGGATCTCCCTCGAAATGGCCCACGCCCGGCGCGACCGGAAAGAGGTGGCCCTCCTCTACATCGACCTGGACCGGTTCAAGCAGATCAACGATACGCTGGGCCACGATGTGGGGGACGGGGTGCTGTGCGAGGTGGCCCGTCGGCTCGACGCGACCCTGCGGGAGTCGGACACGGTGGCCCGGCTGGGGGGGGACGAGTTCGTCATCATCGCCCCGGGGCTGGGCGCCGAGGGGGCGCCGACGCTGGCGACCAAGATTCTGGGCGAACTGGACCGGCCGGTGATGGTGGGGGAGCATCGCTTGCCGGTGACCCCTTCCATCGGCGTGGCTCTCTTCCCGCTCCACGGCGACGACCGGGAAAGCCTGATGCGCCACGCCGACATGGCCATGTACGACGCCAAGAGCGCCGGACGCAACGTCTTTCGCATCTACGAAGCCTGACGCCCCTACGGGCGCCCTCTTCCCGACGTTTCGATAAAGAGCCGCGCTCTTCGCCCGCTCGGTCTGGATCGGTTAAGGGGATGGATTTTTGGCAGGAGGGCCGTCAAGAAGCCGGATGGTATGAGAGCGGCGCGGCGTCGAGGGGCGTCCCGCCTGCCCGCCCCCGCAGAGGGGCCTACTCGGCTTCGAGGGTGAACCGGTCGATCAGCGCCACTAGCGTCTTCGCCTTCGGCTTGGTGATATAGGCGTCGGCCCCCACTTCGCGGCACTTGATGGCCATCTGCTCGTTGATGAGGGACGAGAAGATAATCACCTTCACCGGGAGCGCCAGCTCCTTTTTCACCTTCTTGGTCAGGGTCAGCCCGTCCATCTGCGGCATCTCGATGTCGGTCACCAGACAGGTCAGGATGTCGGAGAGAGGGCCTTTCTTCTTGACCGCCGCCTCCTTGCGCCGGACGATCTCGTCGTAGGCCGCCTTGCCGTTGTCGAAAGAGGCGACGTTCTGGTAACCGACCTTCTTGAGGATCTGCTCGATGCTGGCGCGGATCACCAGCGAGTCTTCCGCCAGGATCAGTTTCACCTGCTCCCGGGTGGTGACGGTGTTCAGCGAGGCGTTCTCCACCGCCAGGTCTTCGTCGGAATAGGTCATCCGGGTGGAAGGGTCGATCTCGGTGACGATCCGCTCCACGTCCAGCACGAGGATCTCCCGGTCGTCGATGTTGATCGACCCGGTCAGACGGGAGTTGTCCCCCCCCATCATGGCGGTCATCGGTTTGAGCGAGTCCCACGAGGCGCGATGGATCTGGTTGACCCCGTCCACCAGAAAGCCGGTCACCAGTTCGTTGAATTCGCAGATGAGAACGACCCGCCGGTTCGGATCGACCGCGGCGGGGGTCCGGGAGAGATGCCGGTTCAGGCTGACGATGGGGATGTTCCGGCTGCGCAGCGTCACCATCCCCATGACCGATGCGTGGCAGTCGGGAATCTCGGTCAGATCCTCGTCCTTGTAGGGGATGATCTCCCGCACCTTGGCAACGTTGATGCCGAAGCTCTGAAGACCGAGGCGGAACTCGATGATCTCGACCTCGTTGGTGCCGGTCTCCAGGAGAATCTCCTGGCGGGTCGGTGCGGACATGGCCGTTGCGGCTCCCGAAAAGGGTGACGATGGAAGACGGGGAGGGGAGCGAACCCCCCGCTCCCCGGACGGTCCATAGTACCGTATCCGCCCGCCGTTGCGAAGCCCCGCCCGAACGGCGCGGCGAAAATCGTCCCGGCAGGCGCCGGGGCGCCGGTCAGAGGACTTCCGGCAGAATCCCCAGCAGATCGGTCGCCAGCATCGCCCGGGGCGCCTTCCCCCCGTCCCGCCATTGGTCGGCCGCCCTCCCGTGGAGCCAGACCGCCGCCACGGCGGCGTTCGTCGGCGTGGCCCCCTGCGCCAGCAGCGAGACGATCATGCCGGCCAGCGCGTCCCCCGTTCCGCCGGTGGCCAGCGCGTCGTTGCCGGTGGGGTTGATCCAGACCATTCCGTCGGGCGCCGCGACGACCGTTCGGGCGCCCTTCAGGACCACTACCGCGCCGATGGCGGCGGCGTACCCTTTGGCCGTCCCCACCCGGTCGGTCTGAACCGCTTCGGTGGAGAGGCCGACGAGCCGCCCCATCTCGCCGGGATGGGGGGTGACCACCGTCGGAGCCGTGCGTCCGGCCAGCCAGTCGGCGGCGCCCATGACCGTCAGGGCGTCTGCGTCCAGAACCAACGGCAGGGGGGACTCCCTCACCACCCGCTCCACAAACCGGGCGGTCTCGGCGGTGACGCCGATACCGGGGCCGACCAGCAGGGCGTCGACCGTGGCGCTTTTGGCAAGGAAGGGGGTCGCCGCATCACCCCCCATCCCTCCTTCCGGCGTCTCGGGGAGGGGGAGGGTCATCAGCTCCGGTCCGGCGGAGAGGAGCGCGGAGGAAAGGGAGCGGGGGAGGGCGACGGTGGCCAGACCCGCCCCCATGCGCAGGGCGGCCACGCCCGCCACGAGCCCCGTTCCGGCGAAGCCGGGGGCGCCGCAGGCGAGCAAAGCGTGCCCGAAGGTTCCCTTGTGCCCGTCGGCGGGACGGCGGGGGAGCATGGCCCGGATGTCCTTCTCTTCGGCAAGCCAGGCGAAGGCTTGCGCCTCGTCGAGTACCGCGCGGGGTATGGAAATGTCGGCTACGACGATCTCCCCCGCCAGCGCCGCGCCGGGGTAGGTGTAGAGGGCCGGTTTGGGGGCGCCGAAGGTGACGGTGACATGGGCGCGAAACGCATTGCCGGGGACGGCGCCGCTGTCGGCCTCCACGCCGGTGGGGAGGTCGATGGCGATCCGGAATTTTCCCTGCCCGTTCATCACGTCGAGGACGTCGTTCATGAAGCCGTGCGGGGCGCCGACGGCGCCGGAGCCGAGGAGGGCGTCGACCACCACCGAGGTGTGCATGAACTTGAGCTTGAAGTTCCTGATGTGTTTTTCCTCGGTGAACTCCTTGACCCGGCCCCCCATCCGCTCGAAGGCGTCGAGGTTGATCCGGGCGTCGCCGCCGACCGCCTCCCGCGCACAGGCGAGGAAGACCGTCGGCTCGGCCCACCGGTTGAACAGATGCCGGGCGACGACGAAACCGTCCCCCCCGTTGTTCCCCTTCCCGGCGAAGATGTTGACCCGCAGTTTGTGGAGGGAGTCGAACCGCTTTTCGATTTCGGCCACCACGGCCCGCCCGGCGTTCTCCATCAGCGCGACGCCGGGAACGCCGATCCCGTCGATGACGGTCCGGTCGATCTGGCGCATGGTGGCGGCGGTGACGATCTTGATCATGCTCTCTCGCGTGTCGGTGGGGGAGGAAAGAAAAGAGCCGACCGGCGCTCCGGTCGGCTCCGTGGGCGGGGGAGGGTCACTCCCCGCCGTTCTTGAGGTTGAAATACTCGTTGAGCTTTTTCTCGATCTCGCCCAGCAGGAAGCGCAGTTCGATGATCTGGTCGGCGGCCTTCTCGATGGTCCGCTCCTCTTCCTTGAGGGCGCCGATCTTGGCGCCGATGTCGTCGGCCATGAGGGACAGGTCGTTGAGGCGCCGCTCGGTCTTGCCGATGAGGACCAGCCGGGCGTCGAGTTTGTCGAGGCGGGTTTCGGCCTCTTCCATGACGTCGGAGACGGCGGCCAGCTTGCCGGTGATGGCCGAGAAGCTCTCCTTGTCCTTTTCGATCCGCTCCCGCTCGACGTGGATGTCGCGCATGGTGGCTTCGAGCCCGGCCACCTGTTCGCCCGCCTTGCGGATGGTGGCCTCTTCCTCCTTGAGCTGGGTGATCCGCCCTTCGAGCTTTTCGGCGGTCGCCATGAGGGCGCTCACCTTCTTCTCGGTCTCCTCGACCCGCTCTTCCTGGGCGTGGATTTCGGCGATTCTCTTTTCGAGACTCTCCACGCGGGCCACCATCCGGGCGAACGACTCTTCGACTTTCCGGTTGTCGGCCACCATGCTCTGGGCGGTGGAAAGCTGCGACCGGATGTCGGCCAGCATCGGGGCCACCTTCCCGGCGGTCTCCTCCACCGAGGCCAGCCGTCCGGCGGCCATGTCGACCTCGCCGAGTTTGGCGTCGATGATCCGTTCGGCCATCTCCACCCGGGCGGCCACCGCTTCGAGGCGCGATTCGGCCTTCTCGATGTTGGCCTTCTCGTCGGCCACCGCAGAGATCCGCTCCTCCAGCATCCGGGCGGTCTCGCGGAACCCTTCGATCTTCCGGTCCAGCTCTTCGACGAACTCGATCTTCTTGGAGACCTTGTCGACCTTCAGGTTGGCGTCCTCGATGAAGTAGTCGAGCCCGTCGAGCTTCTTTTCGAGCTTCTCGACCAGGGCGCGCCGTTCGAGCTGGCGCTCCATCTTGATGTCGAGGTTGAGGACCATCGAGTTGAGGTCGTCGATTTTCTTTTCGACCTGGTCGATGATCCCCTGGCGTCCGGCCAGCTCTTCGAGGCGGCGGTCGACGACGATGCCGGTCTCCCGCACCTGATGAAGCTTGGACTCGATCTCCTCGGTGATCTTGGCCTCTTCGCGGAACTGCTTGAGCCGCCCGGCCACCTCGTCGGCCTTGGTGTAGAACTGCTGGACATGCTCCTCCATCGCCTTGAGGGAGGTGAGCTGTTCGGCCACCGCATCCATCCGAACCCGCACCGTCTCGGCGAGCTGGGTGTTCAGGTCGGTCAATTTGCGTTCGGTGTCGGCGGCGCGGACCCGCTCGTCGCCGATGCGGGAGAGGCGCGCCTCCACGTCGGCGGCGACGGTGTCGAGGGTCTTCAGCCGTTCGGCCACCTTGCGGACGGCGTCCTCCCGGCCGGTGACGGCGCGGACTTCGCCCCGCAGCTCGTTCATGTCGGTCAGCAGCCGGTCGATCTCGCCGTGGGTGTCCTGCAAAACCGAGCGCTGGCGGAGGAGATCCTCGATCCCCTCCTGCATCGACTCCAGCGTGGCTCGGGCCTGCCGCGCCTCTTCGGTCATGGAGAGGACCGAGTTCCGGTAGGAGGCCAGAGACTCGATGCGGCTCTCGATGGCGGTGACCGACTGACGCAACTCGCCCGATTTGACGTCGGCGTGGGAGACCAGCGCCTTGAAGTCGTC
>JADGCD010000267.1 GCA_015229165.1 Nitrospinota bacterium
TGGGAGGGGCTGGGCTGCAAGTGAAGCTGGGAACCGATGCCGTTGGCGCCACCTTGAGCAACACGGACATCGCCATGGTGATCTCCAGCGAGGTCGGAGGTCAGGGACGCCGCTGGCTGACCAGCAAGGCCAATGTGGGTGGCGCCACCTTCCAGGCCGGGATCGCCGCCACGATCGATAGCGCTTCCCTGGAGGTCAACCGTCAGATTGGCGTCGTCAACGGGGCGGTGATCGACTGGAACGGGGCCAATGACGACCAGTCCACCACGATTGCCATCGCCAGCGACAAATCGGTGGTGCTGGACGACGGAGGACCGCTCTTTCATGTGTTGCTCGACGGCGGTTTGCGTTTCGCCCCGGCTGCCATCGGCGGTCGGTTCGACATTCAGCTTCAGGATGCCGCCTGGGTGGTGAATGCCACTCAGGCTTATGCCGTCTTGCAGGCCGGGTCGGCCACGGTGGCGTTGCGGCAGGGGGCGGGCAGCCTGACCCTGGGTCCGAACTATGCCAGGAGCGGTCAGATCACCGGCACCGCCGAGGTGACCGGGGTGGATGGCCTGACCCTTTCCGGCCAGTTCGCCACCCGTTTCGATGGGGCGGGCAATTTGCAACTGGCCGGGGCGGTCGAGGTTGGCGTGGACGGCTTCGCCAAATTGAACGGCCAGTTCGCCGTCACCAAACAGGTGGTCCCGGAGGTGGTCCCGGAGGTGATTCTGACCCGTTCGGTCGGCGACACGGTCGGTTCTTTCACCGGCTTGACGGAAGGAGGGGTGCAAACCAATACCCGCTATCGCCTGGAGGCTTACGCCAACGGCGAGTTCCGCGAGGGGAGCTACGCCTTCGAATATCAAGGGGCGCGGGGGAGCGTGGACTCCACCAACAAGAGTGACGACATCTTCAAGAGTGACTTGAAAGCCGGTCTGGAAGGCCTGTTCGGTCAGAATGCCATCACGGTCACCGGCACCCGCGCGACGGGCTTCGAGATCACCCTGACCGGCGCCCGGGCGGGCCGGGATGTCGCCGGGTTGACCATGACCCCCCCGGCGGATCCGGCGGTGACCGCCGAGTGGGGTTTCACCAGGGTGGTCGAGGACGCCAAACCGGCGGCCACCATGGCGGAGTATTATCTGCTGCTGCAACCCCCGCGCACCGTCTCCCGCGACTCCACCAACCTGGTGTTCCAGTTTGCCAACAGCGCCGTGACCGGGAGCGCCAGATACACCGGCATCCAGAGCACCCAGTACAACCGTGTCCGCGAGGCCCTGGAGAAGATCGTCGGCGTGGGCAATGTCACGGTCGTCAACCACTCCCAGACCCCCACCTCGGCGCAGGGCTACACCATCCGCCTCACCTCGGCGGCATTGGCCAAAAACCTGGGCGCGTTGAGCGTTCAGGTCGCGGGGGTGGACCCCATCGTGGCCACCCTCACCCCCAAGGGGAACGCGGCCAGCGCCTCGCCGGTGGCCACCGGGACCGTGCAGACCATCGACGGTTTCTCCAATGCGCAACGCGGGACGTTCCAGATGGCGTTCACGTTGGCCGGGCGCACTTTTCAGAGCGCCGCCATCGATTTTCACGCCGATGCGGCCAGCGTGCGGCAGGCGATTCTCGCGGCCCAAGACGCAACTGGCAGTTATGCCGCCATGGATGGCGATGCCGAGGTCACATCCCTGGCCAACCAATGGCGGGTGACCTTCACCGGATCGGCACTGGGAAAAGCCGTTCCGGCCATGATCGTCACCGTGACCCCGCATTTGGCGCCCGATGCCCAATGGACCCAAACCGCGACCGGTTCCACCACCTCGGAGAGCCAGAAGATCACGGTGCAGGGGAGTTCCCCGTTCGCTTTGGCATTGGCTGGCCAGGTGACCGCACCGTTGGCGGCCAACAGTTCGGCGGACGCGGTGCGGCTGGCCCTGGAGGAGTTGACGGCCATCGGGCGCGGCAATGTCGCGGTGACCTCGGTGGCGGGGGGTTGGCAAGTCGATTTCGTCGGGGCGCTGGCTGGCAAGAATATCGCCGCGCTGGGCATCTCTCAGGTGCAGACCCTGGATTTGCGGCTCAAGGATGGCCTGGTGGCCGATACGGTCGCGTTGCGCTTCTCCGGTGAGAGCGCCTGGGCGGCCACGCTGTCCATGACCGGGCTGGAAAACGACGCCCGCCGCGCTTTGCTGGAGGAGGCCCTGACCGGACTGACCGGGGTTGGCGTTGGCAACGTGACGGTGTTGGCCGATGCCTCGACACCGGGGCTGTTCCGGCTGGTGACCACCGGCGCCCTGGCCGGCAGAAGCATGTCCACCGTGGTGGCGGGATTGACCAGGGCAGTGGAGCAGCCGGCCTCTTCCCTGATGATCGGCGCGGCGGATGTGAGCGGCGTGTTCGGCTCGGCCACCGCCGGGGTGACGCTGCAAAACGGTCGTCTGGGTCTGGTCATCACCAGGGCCGCCGAGGGCAACGCCAACGGCTATGCCCTGTTGGGTTCCGGCACGACGGCTTTGCGGGGGTTCGGCGACGCCGTGACCATGAATGCCACCGGGTCGTTGGCCGTCAACACCCTGGGCCGGGCGGTGAATGTCGCCGTGCCCACCGGGATTACCACACCGGTCCAACAGGTGACCTTCGCCGATGGCACGGCCATGAAGGAGCTGGTCATCGATCAGGGGGCGATCACGGTGCAAAATCTGGGCACCCTCACCGGCTCACTGGCCGTGCGGGTGACCGGGCACAAGGTCTCCGGG
>JADGCD010000268.1 GCA_015229165.1 Nitrospinota bacterium
CCGAAGCGGATGCCGTCGTCGGAGAGGGCGTAGAAGACGGTGTAGTTCTCAGAGAAGCGCGGGTGCTCCTTGTCCCCGGCGGCAGCCACGGTGAAGTAGCCGACGGTGCGGCCATCGTCCCGTTTGATCACCGATACGCCCTCCACCTCGGGGAAGGTGTCGTTGCCGGCGATCACCTCCGCCTCGTGCCGCCAGTTCACCAGATCGGTGGAAGTGAAGGTGCGGATGCTGGAGCGATAGGTGGCCGGATCGTGGGCGTTCTCCATGACGGTGATGTAGAGGCGAAAGAAGCTGTCCTCCCGCACCACCCAGGGGTTGTGGACGCAGTCGTGGAAGGAGAGCACCTTCCGGGGCTGAGCGTTTTTCCCGGGCATCAGCCACAGATCGTAGTTGCGTTCGTGGTCGTCGCCGGTGAGCGAGGCGATGAAGAGCATCTTCACCGCACCCTCGTGCTCCAACAGGAACGGGGTGTTGACCGCAAACGCGCCGATGGTTTCCGGATCCAGGCAGAACGGCCCGGACCGGTTGGTTTCGATGGGCATGGCAACCTCAATCGATCAGGGTGGCGATGGCTTCCTCGCCATCGCTCCATGGGAAATACTGGCGGCACGGGGCGTCGTGATAGGTGCCCGGGGTGGGCACGTCGCCACCGCCTGGCTTGGGGTACTGGCTCTTGACCTCCACCGGGAAGAAATACCGGGGCGGCGGCAGGCCGGAGAGTCCGAAGCCCATGGAACCCACCTGGGCGGTCAACTCCATGCGGTGGCCCGAGGTCAGCCCCTTCACCCGCACCCGGCGGCCATTCCATTCGATGGGCCGGTCGGTGACGAAGAGCGCGTAGCACCACTGGTAGGTCTTGTGCTGCCAGCCTTCGATCTCGATGGTCCCGCGCATGGTGCGGTTGAGCTGGAAGCCCACCACCGCATCCAGCGGGCCGAGGTTAACCACTGGCATGGTTGAGTAGCCTCAGCTTGAGCGTCCGCCCGGAGACGGTGTTGCGGGCCTCCAGGTAGAGGGTCTTCTCCACGTCCAGGTACTGCTCCGGATCTTCGGGATGGTAGATGCGCTCCTGCACCGTCTGCCGGGTGCCGGGGACCTCCTGGTAGAAGCCGTCGGCGGCGTCCTCTTCGTTCTCGTCGGCGTCATTCTGGCTGTCGTTACCGGATGAGGTCCGAGTTCGGAAGGTGATGCTGGGCGCGCCCACCGGCCAGAATTTGCGCTCGAAGCTGGCTTGGGTCGCATGCCATTCGGAGAGCGCGATCACCCGTACCGGCGGAATTTCGGCGGTTTCCACGTTGCCCGACTGCCAGGCGCTCTGCATCTCGGCGAACTGAGCCGCCGAGGCAGTCTCCCGCCCGTTGCCGTAGGTGACCTCGTAGAGGGAGAAACCGGCGTTGTAGCGCACCACCAGCGCGCCGATGACATCCTTGGGTGAATGGAACTCCCCCCGGTATCGGTCGTAGCGTGGCGGATCAACGCGGTTGCCGACACTGTCCCGGAACGGGGTGCGTTCGATCACCTCCACCGCCGGGCTGTCGTGGAACCAGCGCAGCCGCTTGGCGTGTTCCCGGGTCCAGGTGAGGGCCTCCACCACAGGCTCGGAGCGGCGACCGATCAGCCGAACGGTACCGCCGTCGATAATCAACCGCGCCGTGGCCGCCACCCGGTTGGAGCAGTAGAGTTTTATGCGTTTGCGCCCTGGCTCGGTCACGGCCAGCGGGGTGATCTGGGTCATCCCATAGCAGATGCGCCCCCAGCCGCAGACCGTGGATGTCAGTTGGCTGAAGGCCACCTGCACCGGGGCGGAGCCGCCCTGGTCGTCATCATCGGCGACCAGCTCGAACGGCTCGTCCAGCTCCGGCGCGGTGAAATTGATGGTCAGCGAGGTGCTGATTTCGCTCATGGCGATTACGCGCTTTCGCCGGTGATGGCCACCACCACCTTGTCAGCGGAGAGGCTGTTGGCCCCGGCGGGGACGATGCGTTTCCACCACACCGGGATGGCCGCCGGGTGGGTGCGGAAGGTGATGGTCTCGCCATTGGCCCAGATTCCGCCCCAGCCGATGGAAGGCAGCGTGAAATAGGGCCGGGCGAAGTCCGGGTTGTTGGGAGCGAAGTCGCCTCCGACGATGGAGCCGCCACCCACGTCGCCAACGGTGTCGCCGACGCAGGTGAAGTTGTTGGCATCGCTGAAGGTGATGGTCCAGGTCTGCTCGATGCTGCCGATGGAGTCCATCACCGGTACGTTGGTGGTCGGCGGCGTGGTGGGCGCGGCGCCGTCGTAGGTCCCGGCCACGGTGGAGCCGGACCAGTTGTCCCAGGCCGCCGCCACGTCCGCCGCTTCGATCACCGACCCCACCCGGGTATTGGCGGCGGCATAGCCGCTCTGCAGGGACTGGCCGGAGGCGAAGGCAAGGGTCGCCTTGTCGCCATTCCAGGTCACCCCGCCGGTGGCGGCCAAGCGGACGAACTCCACGTTGCCGGTGGCGTCGTCCACGCCGTCCTTGTCGGAGATGCGGATGAGGTCGCCGTCGGCAAAGATGGCATCGGCGGCGGACTCGACGTTGACGGCGATGGAGGTGGCCCCGATGGAGACGTTGGCGTCCAGCCAGCCGGAACCGTACTGCCGCTCGGAGCCGGTCAGGTCCCCCTGGGAGTCAGTCTGGCTGCCGGGGAAGATCAGCACCCGGTCGTCGCCGGGCGTGGGGGTCTCCACGAACAGGCGCGG
>JADGCD010000269.1 GCA_015229165.1 Nitrospinota bacterium
GGGACGGGGGTGAGACCCAGAATCTCCCCCGGCTTGGGGTTGACCGGGTAGATCTTCTCCCGGGGGAACCCGGCGTCGAGAAGGTTGGCCACGAGGGCGTAGCCGACCTTGCCGGGAACGGAGGAGGCGCCGACGACGGCGATGGCGCCGGGGCGCAACAGTGGCTCGAGCCCCCCGTCGACCGGGGCGCCGTGGGGAACCGGAGAATCGGTCCGCATGGTCGTGTCCTTCTCCCTCCCGGTGTCGGGGAGGGGCGATTCAGGTTCGGGCCGCCAACCGGTCGAGGATCTCCCTCTCTTCCGGAAAGCGCCCCGCGGCGTGTTTGGAGAAGAGAAGATCGCCGTCGACCATGACGTCGAAGATCCCCCCTCCCCCGCCGATCAGCTCGACGGAGACGCCGAAGCGTTGTTCAATCTTGGCCGCCAGACTGGCGGCGCGCGGCTTGTAGTTTCACTGCATGCAGTAGGTGACGGAAACCTTCATGGCCCCTCCTTGTCTGCGATCACGTCTTTGACCCATTCTAGGCGCGGCGAGGGCGTTCCGCAATGGAGGGGGCTCCCTTTACCAATTTTTCACCAACACGTCCGTCGTCGACAATAAAACGCCCGCCTCCGAAGAGGCGGGCGTTGCGTGAACAGGGGACTGGTTACTTCGCGTCGGCGGGCGCGGAAGCGTCGGTCGGGGCCGGTTCCGTGGCGGCAGGGCCGTCGACGGGCCCCTCCACCGGGCCGCCGGTGTCGGCGGCGGGCTCTTGAGCCACAGGACCGTCGGTCGTGGGGGCGGCGTCGGCCGGGGCCTTCTCGGGGAGGGTGGTCGGCAGTTCGTCGGCGCCAGGGGTCGCAGCCCCGGCGGGGATGACCGAGTCCATCCGGCGGTTGTTGCTGAGGACCGACAGGGTGATGGAGGTGATCATGAAACCGACGGCTATGCCGGTGGTCGCCTTGGCGAGGAACTGGAACGGCCCCCGGGGGCCGAACATGGTCTGGGACGAGGCGCCGATGTTGGCGCCTTTCCCCTGCTGGAAGAGAACCACGACCACCAGGGTGAAGGCGATCAGCACATGGACGATGATAAGCAGCGTTTCGAGCATGACGTTTTCGTGACCACGGAAGAGATAAAGAAAGGGACTATAGCAGAAACCTGAGCCCCGTGGCAACGGGGTGGGTCAGGAGATCATTTTTTTCAGAGACGAGAACAGATTGAGGGCTTCCAGCGGGGTCAGGGAGTCGAGGTCGGTCTCCCTGAGCTTTTCCTCCACCGCCGAGGGGGCCGGGGCGAAGAGGGAAATCTGGTAGTGGGCCGGGGTGTCGCCCGATTTGGCTTTCAACTTCGGTTTGCCGTCGGCGCCCCGCTCGTCCCGCTCCAGCTCGCTGAGAATCTCCCCCGCCCGGTCGAGGGCTTCTTTGGGCAACCCGGCCAGCCGGGCCACCTGAATGCCATACGACCGGTCGGCCCCCCCTTCGACGATGGTCCTGAGAAAAATGATTTCGTCGTTCCACTCCTTCACCGCCACGGAAAGATTGGTCACCCCCGGCTGGCTCTCGGCCAGTTCGGTCAGCTCGTGGTAATGCGACGCGAACAGCCCCCGGCAACCGACCCCCGCCAGATACTCGGCCACGGCCCAGGCGATGGAGATGCCGTCGAAGGTGGAGGTTCCCCGCCCGATCTCGTCGAGGATGACAAGGCTTCTCGCCGTGGCGTTGTTCAGGATGTTGGCGGTCTCGTTCATCTCGACCATGAAGGTCGATTGCCCCCGTTGCAGATGATCCTGCGCCCCGACTCTCGTGAAAATCCGGTCGGCCACGCCGATACGGGCCGAAGCCGCTGGAACGAACGATCCCACCTGCGCCATGAGGGTGATCAGCGCCACCTGCCGGATGTAGGTCGATTTCCCCGCCATGTTGGGGCCGGTGATGATGGCAAGCCGCCGCTCGTCCCGGTTCAGCGTCGTGTCGTTGGGGACGAACCGCTCCGCCAGCGACGCCGCTTCGATGATCGGGTGGCGCCCGCCGACGATGGCGAGCACGCCGCTCTCGTCCACGGCGGGACGGACGTAGTTGCGTGTCGTCGCCAGCTCGGCCAGCCCGGCGAAGAGGTCGATGGCGGCCAGCAACCCGGCCATGAACTGCGCCCGGTGGGCCTCCAGGGCGACCCGTTCGCGAATCTCTTCGTACCGTTCAAGTTCCAGCTCGGTGGCCCGCTCTTCGGCGTGAAGGATTTTCTCTTCCAACTCCTTCAACGCCGGACTGACGAACCGCTCGGCGTTGACCAGCGACTGTTTCCGTATCCAGTCGGCGGGAACCTGCTCGGCCTGACGGCGGGAGACTTCCATGAAGTAGCCGTAGACCTTGTTGTACTTCACCTTCAACTGCGCAATGCCGCTCTTCTTCCGTTCCTCTTCCTCCATCGCCAGCAACGCTTTTCGGGCGTCGGTCTTGATGGAGCGGAGTTCGTCGAGGGTGGGGTCGTACCCCTTGCGAATGGCGCCCCCGTCCCGGGCGTTCAACGGGGGGTCGTCACTCAGCGCGGTGGCCAGACTCCCGGCCACGTCGGCCATGTCGTCCCACACGGCAAGCCACGTCTGCGTCACCGGCGCAGGCAGCCCTTCCACCGTCTCCCGGATCGACGGCAGCCGGGTGAGCGCCCCGCCGAGGGCCAGCAGGTCGCGGGGGGAGCAGTTCTTCTGCGTCACCCGTGCGGCGATCCGTTCGA
>JADGCD010000270.1 GCA_015229165.1 Nitrospinota bacterium
TTCGCAACCATAGCAGTTTCATCTGGTTATCGTAAATGTTGGCGTGTAGATGATAAGGACATTTTAAGGCAGGTTATGATCAACTTAAAGATGTCCACAGGACCGTGTTTATTACATGTAAAAGTAGAAAATGGCTCAGACAAATTCCTCCCACGTCCTAACCTTAGTCCAGAAGAAATAAAGAACAGATTTATCAATTTTTTAAATCTAATTAATGTCTGAACTGAAACTCATATTGTCTTTATATATCAATAACATAGGTGCAATTTATTGTAACTAATATTTTTTATGTCAATAGAATAATATATGTAATATATTCCAGTATATATTTTGACTATGACTTTTTTATGACAATTTTGGAGCTTTCACAAGGATTAAACACATAACTTATGAGCACATAAATTATAATATGGAAATATATACATAGTTTATATTTCCACGACAAGAAATCTTCATCTTATAAAAACCACTATAAGTGTTTGTTTTATAGGCTTTTTTTGAGTTTCCGTTCAGACACTATTTAGACGGAATTAAATTTAATTGTATTGAAATATATCACAATTTACTATATACTCTATAATATTAATAAGAAAGTAAACAAGAACAGATATTTACTTAAACAATGAAACAAATATACCTTTTTTTCGTTGACTCTTGGTTTTTTTTAAGGCTATCTTTGCTTCTGACCAAACACGAATATTTTTGGCTATAGTCTCATCAATAGCAATACTTGACCCCTCACATTCAATAACAAATGTTGGATATTTCTGGTGAAGTTTTACTTTAGCTCCAGGCCTTACCAGTAAACCGTTTAATCGGTGCAGTTGACTATCGCTTGAACAGTTCATATAGGCAATACGAGCTGTTTGTCCAATATCCATTTCATATAAGTTTTTGACAGAGCTTTCCACGGTTGTAGTAGAAGCACGACAGCAATCACCTTCTGGTATTGGTAAACCATGAGGACATTCGCGTGGATGTCCAAGTAAAATACATATACTGTCAACAAGTTCAGGTGTTACTACATGTTCAAACTCACACGCCCCTCTTTCTATATTCTTACCAATTGCATCATAAAGCAGTCTTTCTGCAAGCCTGTGGGCCCTTACTATTTTTCTAGCACGCTCAAGTCCTTTTTCAGATAAAACTATTGTTTCATTTATTTCATCAATTTCAATACACCCAAGTCTGATTAGCTCATCAAGTGCAACCTTATCATAATTGTGGTTAACTCGATTTTGAAACTCTTTAATAGTTGCTTCTTCATCTTCTGTCATATACCATAATATTTCTAAATATTCGTCCGTTTTACAATCTATAATCATTTATAACCTCCATTATTTAAAAAATATAACTAAAGACCAATACAATATCCCTGATAAAATAATAGCTGCAATATTTATTATAGATACCATAAATATGGCTCTTTTTGTTCCAAGCTCTTTTACCATAGCCCCTATATTAGCAAAACAAGGGGCAAACATTGTATTTAATACAACTGCGACAATGCTTTGAATATAATTAAGCTGCCCGCTATCAACAAGCTTAATCATAAATCCAGCAGCAGCTTCGCGCCTTGCCAATGCTAAAATAAATACATCTGCCATAGTTGCAGGCAATCCTAAAAATACTTCAATAATAGGAGATAATATTTTATGTATTATCAATAGTATTCCAAATCTATCTAAAGTAAATAATATTAAAGCAGAATATATAAACATTGGTACAGCTTCTTTAAAAAAAGAGTAAAGCCTTACATGAGTTTTTTTTATAATAGCACGTAAACTTGGTAATCTCATTGCAGGTAGCTCTTGTATAAAACTTGACTTATTTTCCTGCTCTAGCAACCTATTTAATAAAAGACCTGATGCTATTCCAACAAACATAATAAACCCAAAAGTTATTAAAAAAGCCTTTATTCCTAACCTTCCTAAAATACCAAGATTAACACCCATCTGAGCAGCACATGGAATTGTGAACCCTATTAAAAATATAGCAATAAATCGCTCTCTTTTTGAGTATAACGTTTTTGTTGTAAGTGTTGCCATAGTTTTACATCCAAATCCAAGTACTATTGGAATAATAGCGCCACCAGTTAAACCAAAATATGCAAATATCCTTCTTGTTAATACAGTTAAATTTGGAATATATCCTATATCCTCAAGTATACTATATAAAACAAAAAATACTGATAATATAGGTAAAACTGTAGTGATTGCATTAGCAAAACCTAAGGTTAAAACACCATAATTTCCTATTAATAAATCATTCCAAAACCCCTTAGGCACTAATAAAGAAATTATATTTTGAATAGGTAACCAAAGTATGTTATTCATCCAAGTAGAAATAATATTAGCTATATTTCCTACAAGGAAATATGTCAATATCATTATACCTGCAAGTATAGGTATACCTGTTGAGAAATTTCGACTAAGTTTGGCTATGTGGTGGGATAATGCTGTTGGTTTAATCGTATGATTAAATATTACTTTTTTAGCTACATTGTCAACCCATTGTAAGCGTTATATATTACACATTTTTTACCAGATGACAAAATTAGATTTAAAAAAAAGATAGCTTTGTTGGTTATTTTAGATGACCCTTTTATTATGGACTTTTTAAATACTATCCTCTGCCAAGACGCTCTTAATAGTATAACAGAAGAGATAAAGATGCTTAAACGTCAATTTCGAGGTAATACGAC
>JADGCD010000271.1:0-1179 GCA_015229165.1 Nitrospinota bacterium
ATTTCACCCGCACCCTCGGGTCGATGATCCCGTACAGAAGATCGACGGCCAGGTTCACCAGCGTGTAGGTGAGCGCGATGGCCAGCACGCACCCCTGCGCCAGCGGATAGTCACGGGCGTTGATGGCGCCGATGACCAGACGCCCGACGCCGGGCCACGAAAAGATCGTCTCGGTGATGATCGCCCCGGCCAGCAGCGCCCCCAGTTGCAGCCCCGCCACCGTCACCACCGGCAGCAGCGCGTTGGCCAGCGCGTGTTTGAAAAGCGTCACCCCGCCGGAGAGCCCCTTGGCCCGGGCGGTGACGATGTAGTCCTCCCCCAGCGCCTCCAGCGTCGCGGCCCGCGTCAGGCGGGAGAGAATCGCCGCCATAGCGGTCCCCAGCGTGATGGCCGGGAGGACCAGATGCTCGATACCGCCGCGCCCCGACACCGGCAGCCACTTCAGGTCGATGGCGAAGACGAGGATCAACAGCGGCCCGATCCAGAAAGAGGGCATCGACACCCCCAGAAGCGACAGGGTCATGGCGCCCCGGTCGATCCACCGGTCTTTTCGCGCCGCCGCGATCACCCCCAACGGGATCGCCAGCGTCACCGCCAGCAGCATGGCCGCCCCCGCCAGTTGCAGCGTGGCCGGGAAGGTCTCGGCGATGGCGTCGGCCACCGGTTTCCCCGCCGACAGGCTCCGACCGAAATCGAGCCGGACCACCCCGGCAAGATAGGTCACATACTGTTCGAGAACCGGGCGGTCGAGCCCCAGCTCGTGGCGCAGCGCCTCCCGGTCGGCGCTGGTGGCGTTCTCCCCCAACATCACCTCCACCGGGTCGCCCGGCGTCAGGTGGATGATGAAAAAGACCAGCGTCACCACCCCCCACAGCACCGGTAACGCCATGAGAAGCCGCCGCAGGATGAAGCCGCTCATCGTCCCCCTCCCGCCAGCGTCACATGTCGCAGCGACGCCAGGTTCTCGTCGGCCGCCACCGCGAAGCCCGCCACCCGGCGGCTCGTCACCGCCACGTTGACCCCGTGCCAGAGCGAGACGTAGGGAAGGTCACGGGCCACGATCCGCTGCGCCTCGTCGTAGACCTCCCTGCGCCGGGGACCGTCGACGCGGCGCCCCTCTTCCAGCAGCGGGTCGATGGCGGGGTTGACGTACCCCCCCCGGTTGGCCCCGGCGGGGGG
>JADGCD010000271.1:1203-2694 GCA_015229165.1 Nitrospinota bacterium
GACGCGCTGTGGAAGATGTTGTAGAAGATGTCGGGATCGACCATGCCGACCCAGGTCAGCGAGAAGAGCTGGAAATTGCCGCTCTTGATCCGCTCGAAGAACGTTCCCCACTCGTAGCTCTCGATCTTCATGCCGACGCCGACGGTGGCCAGCTGGTTCTGGAAGACCTCGGCGATCCGGCGGCGCTGCTCGTTCTGCGATGTGGCGTAGGAGAGGGTGAACCGGACCGCCGGGCCATCGCCGTCGGGGTCTTTGTAGCCCGCCTCATCCAGTAGCCGCTTCGCTTTGGCCGGATCGAACGGGTAGACCGGCAGCCCCACGGCATGAAACGGATTAGCCGCCGACAGCGGCCCGTCGGCGGGAACGGCGAGCCCCTTGAGCAGATACCGGATGATCGACTCCCGGTCGAGAGCGCAGGCGATGGCCTCCCGCACGGCGTGGTCGCCGGTGAACCGGTCCCGCAGGTTGAAGCCCAGATAGCTGTAGTTGGTCCCCGGCGCCTCCATGACGACGAGATCGGGGTTCCGCCGCAGCCGGGGGAGCAGATCGGGAGTGATCGGATTCATCACCAGATCGACGCCCCCCGCCTCCAGTTCGAGAACGCGCACCGTCTCGTCCGCCACGAACTTCACCGTCACCCCGGCCACCTTCGCCGCCCCTTCCCAGTAGCGGTCGAAGCGGGTCAGCGTCAGCGCCTGCTCCCGCTCGTAGGCGACGAAGGCGAAAGGGCCGGTCCCCACCGGCCGGGCGTCCACCTGGTCGGGGGTCATCCCCGCCGGGACGATGCCACGGGTCATGTTTCCCAGAAACGGCGCCGACGGCTCGGTGAGGGTGAAGACGACAGTCCGGGGATCGGGCGCCTCCACGGCGGCGACGACGGAAAAGGCGCCCTTGTAGGGAGAGACGTTTTTCGCGTCGAGGATGAAGTCGAAGGTGGCCTTCACATCGGCGGCGGTGAAGGGGCGCCCGTCGTGGAATGTGACCCCCTCGCGCAGATGAAAAACATGGCGGGTCGGCTCGGGGCTCTCCCACGAGACCGCCAGATCGGGGACGATGGTCATGTCGTCGGCCCGGCGGACGAGGCCGTTGAAGAGAAGGTCGCCGATCTTGGCGGCGGCCGCGTCACCGGCCAGCCGGGGGTCGAACCGGCGGGGGGCCGCCTCCAGCGCCACCGTCAGCCTGTCGGGATCGGCGACCCGCGTGCGGACGCACCCCCCCCCGGCGATGACGACGCCTGCGATGAGCGCCGCGATGGCGGCGCGCTTATACCCCACGCCCCAACGCTTTCGCGCCGATGTCGGTCCGGTGCTGTTCGCCTTCCCACGCGATCCGGGCGACCCCCCGATAGGCGGCCTCGATGGCGGCCGCCACGTCTTCGCCGGTGGCGGTGACCCCCAGCACGCGCCCCCCGGCGGTGACCACCCGGCCTGCCGCATCCGTCGCCGTCCCGGCGTGAAAGACGGTGGCGCTGGAGGCGGCCCCCCGCCGGTT
>JADGCD010000272.1 GCA_015229165.1 Nitrospinota bacterium
GCCTCGGCTTCGCCGCGCTCAATGTATTGGGGGGAGGGGTGCGCAAGCGGACCGTTCCGGCCGCCTATGACCTTCCCAACGACGGCGGGGAATACCCCCCGGCGCAGGGCTAAGGAGCCCGATGGCGACAGGACCGGATATCGGCGGATTTCTGGCCCGGCGCCGGGAGCTGAATCTGGCTTTCGTCGATCAGGGGCTGGTCAGCGCCGCCAACTTCATCGTCGGCGTGCTGGTCGCCCGCTCCCTCGGCCTCGACGATTACGGCGTCTATACCCTGGTCTGGATGGGGGTTCTGTTCCTCAACGGGCAGCATCACTCCTTCGTCGTCGCGCCGATGATGAGCTTCGCCCCGAAGATGGCCCCCGCCGACCGTCCGGCCTACTATGGCGCCGTCGTCGCCGGGCACCTGCTGGTATCGGCGGGCGGTCTTCTCCTGCTCGGGGCCGGATTCCTGATCGCCGACATCGTGTACCCCCATTGGGAGGGGCTTACCTACGCCCCGTCGGTCTGCGCCGCCGCCTTCGCCTACCAGAGCCAGGACGCCTTGCGCCGCCATTTCTTCGTCCGGGAAACCCCCGGCGACGCCCTGCTGGTCGACGTGGCCGGATACGGCAGTCAGGTGGCCCTTTTGCTTCTCTTCTTCGCCCTGGCCGAGCCCCGGACGGTGTCGGCCATCTGGGCGGTGGCGGGGGGGATGGGGATCGGCGCTCTGGTCGGCGCGCTTCGGATGGACGTAACCCTCCCGGCGCGCCGGGAGGTTCTCGACGAGCTTGCCCGCCACTGGCGGTTCGCCAAGTGGCTCATCGGGTCGGAGATCATGCGGTGGACCTCCGAGAACTTCTTCGTCATCGTCTCCGGAGCGACGCTGGGCCCCTTCGCCGCCGGGGTGATGAACGCTGCGAAGACCATCATGGGGGTCACCCACGTCCTGTTTCTTGGGCTGAGCAACGTCGCCCCGGCAGGGGCCGCCAAAGCGCTGCACGAAGGGGGCGCCCGGGCGCTGACCGCCTATCTTGCCTCCGTCACCGCCTACGGGGGCGCTCTGACGCTCATCTTCGCCGGGGTGGCGGCCCTCATCCCGTCGTACCTGATGGGGCTGGTGTTCGGAGCGGAATACGCCGCATACGGCTTCGCCCTCCAGTGGTTCGCCGCTATCTATCTGATGACGTTTCTGCATATCCCGCTGTCCGCCGGGTTGCGGGCGCTCGAGCGGACCGGCCCCCTCTTCTGGGCGCGCGGGGTCGCCACGGTGATCACCCTCCTCGTCGCCCTCCCCCTGATCGATCTCTACGGGTTACACGGGGCTTTGCTGGGAAGCTTTTTGGTCAACGTCGCCCAGCAGGCGACCCTCTTTGTGGCCTTCCGTCAGGCGTTGCGCCTGCCGGTGAGCGGATAGAAAGGACGTATGGCGGTAAAAAAAATGCTTCGGGTGACCATTCCTTTGATGAAGCTTGCAACAGCTTGAAAATTAACAGATATTATTCAAGAGTTGTCAGGTGTACCTAATAAATCACAGGATGAATGTGCGCAGGCGTCAAGCCATTGCGAGCCGCTTCTGCGGAGACGTTTTGATAACATGATGAAATATAATGTTCTAAGACTATCGGCGGGTCTGGGCGCTGACGGGCGCCGGGCGCCGAAATGTTGACATTACGTTCCATTGACCGTAGACTGATGGTCGATAGGACAATAGTCCAAGAAAGAAAGGCGCATATGATGAACCGGACCCTGACCATTGCGATGGCGTTGGCGTTATTCTTCGCCCCGATGAGCGCGATCGCCGCCCCCGAAGAGGGCGCCCCTGCCGTTACCGCAGCGGTGGCGGAAGGAGACGCGGTCTCCACCATGCTGGCGGCTCTCGCCGCGAGCCCGGAGAGCGCCGAAGCCGCCATTCAAGCGGCGGTTCTCCAGTCGCCCGAACTGATGGGCGAGATCGTCACCGCCGCCCTGAAGGCGGGGGTCGATCCGGTTCTGGTCGTCTCGGCCGCCATCGGCGCCTACCTTGACGGCGCCGGGCCTGCCGTGACCGCCGCGGTGGCCTTCGCCCCCGAGATGGAACAAGACATTATCGGCGCCGCCATCCTTGCGGGCGCCGACCCGACGGTCGTCGCCGCCGCTTCCGCCGCCGGCAAGGCTCCCCCCTCTCCCTTCGCTCCCGCCGTTCTGCCGAACGTCGGGATCGGGCGCGGCGGGGTCACCCCCTTCGGCGTCGGTATCGTGATGGGTGGCAACGCCGCCAGCCCCTCCTGAGAACCGAGCCTCCCGCTTCGGGCGTCCGCGCCCGAAGCGGGGCGGCATGAACTCGTACGAATGTTCCTTCCCGACCCCTTCCAATCGTCTGGCGAACCCTCGCCATCCCTCTCCGACGGCGCCCCGAGTCCGACCCATGCATGAACGGGCAGGTCGTGTGACGCATATCCCGGAGCTCTGCCGACGGAACCTAGCGGACGTGAACCGGCTCTTTCGCACAGGAGGCGACGCGTGACCATCGTCGGACTTCACCGTTCACTGGCTGCGACGGTGGCGATCTCAATCGCCTTGTTGTTACTGTTCGCCTCCCCCGCCCGTGCGGAAAAGGACAAGAAGGGGATCGAGCCGGGCATCTACCCGGCGCTGAACCTCTCCTACGACTACGACACCAACATCTACCGCCTCAGCGAAGACCGGGTCCAGATCGAGGA
>JADGCD010000273.1:0-226 GCA_015229165.1 Nitrospinota bacterium
AAGTAGGAGGCGATCTGCTTGTACATCGAGAAGGTGGGGGTGGGAACGAGGATCGTCTCCCCCGGCTCGGCGTAGGCGGCCACCAGCGCCTGTATCAGCTCGTCGGAGCCGTTGCCGAAAAGGACTTCGACCGGCGCGACCCCTTCCTTTTTCGCCGCCGCTTCCCGCAGGGCCGTGGCCTGCATGTCGGGGTAGCGGTTGAGGGGGACGGCGGCCACACACCGGT
>JADGCD010000273.1:252-2669 GCA_015229165.1 Nitrospinota bacterium
CTCTGACTGAAGACGGGGGGTAGTCAGAACTTTCGTTGGCGTCCAAAACCACCGGGGCCGGATACGGCTCCACGTGATACGCCTTCATGGCCCCGATCCGGGGGCGGGGGGCGGGGATCGTCATGGGCGCTCCATCCGGTATCGGACGGCAAGACCGTGGGCTTCCAGCCCTTCGACGTCGGCCATGAGGGCGGTCTTGGGCGCCAGCCGGGCGAAACCGTCCCGGTTGAAGTGGAGGACGGTGGTCCGCTTGACGAAGTCGTAGACCCCCAACGGCG
Organism: Nitrospinota bacterium; assembly: GCA_015229165.1. Classification (GTDB taxonomy): domain Bacteria; phylum Nitrospinota_A; class UBA7883; order UBA7883; family JADGGD01; genus JADGCD01. The sequence goes on from JADGCD010000273.1 coordinate 531, forward strand.
AGGCGTAACGGGCGGCGCCGCCGGTGGGGAGGACGTGGTTCGATCCGGCGGTGTAGTCACCCAACGCTTCGGGGGTCCAGGGGCCGATGAAAAGGGCGCCCGCAGCTGTCACCCGGTCGGCGTGTTTCTCGGCGTCGGCGATGTTCAGCTCGAAATGCTCCGGCGCGATCCGGTTCGAGACCGTAAACGCCTCGTCGATATCTTTGGTGACGAAGATGAAGCCGTGCCGCCGGATGGAGACGGAGGCGATGGCGCGGCGCTGAAGGGTCTTCAGGAGCCGCTTCACCTCGGCGGCCACCTTTCCCGCCAACGCCGCCGACGGGGTGACGAGGACGGCGTAGGCCTCTTCGTCATGCTCCGCCTGCGCCAGCAGGTCGAGCGCGATATGGGTGGCGTTGGCGGTGTCGTCGGCGAGGACCAAAACTTCCGACGGTCCGGCGATCATGTCGATGTCGACCTTGCCGAAAACCTGCCGTTTCGCCTCCGCCACCCACGCGTTGCCGGGGCCGACGATCTTGTCCACCGGGGCGACGGATTCGGTCCCGTAGGCCAGCGCGGCGATGGCCTGCGCCCCGCCGATCTTGTAGACCTCGTCCACCCCGGCGATATGGGCGGCCGCCAGCGTGGCCGGGTTGACGACGCCGCCGGGGGTAGGGGTGACCATGACGATGCGGGGGACCCCGGCGATCTTGGCCGGGATGGCGTTCATCAGGACCGACGAGGGGTAGCTCGCCTTTCCGCCGGGGACGTAGAGGCCGACCCCCTGCATCGGGCCGACCCGAAGCGTCAGCTCCGAGCCGAACTCGTCGTTGGTGTAGCCGCTCCACCGCTGCTTCCAGTGGTACTTGCCGATCCGGTCGGCCATCAGCTGGAGCGTGTCCCGCACGTCGCGGGGTATCTCTTTTTCGGCGGCGGCCAGCTCCCGCTTGCCGACCCTCACGCTTTTCCGGTCGTAGTCGGCCCGGTCGAACTTCTTCGTGTAGGCGAAGAGGGCCTTGTCCTTTTTCTTGCGGACGTCGGCGATAATGGCGGCCACGTCGGCGGCGATGTTCGACGGGCCGGAGGAGAGGCGGTCGTCCAGTTTCTCCAACGCGGCGTCGAACGCTTTGCGTTCGCGTGACGAAACGATTTTCATCAGGACTTCTCCTTGTTACCTTTCACGGAGAGGGTGACGCTCCACTGGATCGGCTCCCCCGGCGCCACGGTGACGGAACGGACGAAGGTCATGCACGATCCCTGATAGGTCCGTTCGAACCCCCCTTCCGACTGGGAGACGGTGTATACCGGGAACCGCCACGCCGTGGACGACGGCTCCGATGCGGCGGTGACGGCGAAGCCGAAATACTCGTCGGCCAGCCCGACCTGGTTCACCCCGTCGTCCTCCAGGCTCTCCTTGAGCCGGGGACGGGTCTGCCCGGCGCTTCCGCCGGTCCAGTAGCGGTCTTCGGCGTCGACGGCCAGCAACGTCAGGTTCAGTTCGGTGGCCACCTTGACCGTCACCGGCTCCCCGTCGGCGTTCTCCAGCAGATACTCCACCGTCAGGGAGGCGTCCCGGTCGTTCATCCGGTAGATTTTGGTCAGCGTCAGGGGGACGTTCCCGGCGGGGGTGGCGACGGCCCCGAGGCAGGAGAGGGTCACGCTGGCTTCGCTCTCCCCTGCGTCGACCGCTTCGATGACGAAGCGCCCGTCGGCGAAAGCGCCCCGCTCTTCATATTCGTTGGCCACATAGGCGGTCATGTTGGTCTCCGCCGGGAGGAGCCGGTCGGTGAAGAGGCGCCGGATCCCCTTGTCGTAGACCAGCCATTCGGCCAGCCCCTCCTCCTTGACCCGGACGAGGTCGTGGATGGAGGCCGGAGCGTCGGTCGCTTCGGCCTCTTCGGCCTCCCCGGTCAGCTTGTGGTGGTAGGCCTCCTTCTGACGGGTCAGCGTGTTGGAGAGGCAGAAGTCGGCGGGGCGATAGTCGAGTTCGAGCAGCGTTCCCCCCAGATCGGGGTCAATGACCGCCAGAAGGGAGGGGTTGGTCATCACCACATCGTCGCCGCAGTCCTTGTCGTAGTCGAACCGGTCGACGGCGATGAAGCGGTCGCCCCGGCCCAGAAGCCCGTCCACCAGCCGTTCGGCCCTGATGAGGCTCTGGTA
>JADGCD010000274.1 GCA_015229165.1 Nitrospinota bacterium
AGGAAACTCCCTCCTCTCCATCAGCCGGTGCACTTTTAGAGTCAACAGAGCCCTGGTAAGGATTGTTTTAAATCGATCCCAATACTCCTCTAACCTTGGAGTTGATAAAAGGGAAAAAATCAAGACTTTGTGTAAAAAATTCGAATCCGTAGGCGGCAGGCCCGGTAGAAATTTTTCTGCATTTAAAAATAAAATAAATTTACTTATTCTTATCTTTCTCGAGAAGAAAGAATTTGGTTGACCAAGATTCTAGTTATTTAGAAATTGGAATCGGGCTGGTTGGAATGAAAAGTCCTTTTGAAAATCAGGGCTAAAATGAAAAGCAATTGGTAGCAATTTTTTTTTGTTTTATTTGATTTTGTTGAATTAATAGTTGTAATTCAAAAGAGGTAGGGTTGCAGAATTTTCCGCTGAATTTAAACTGTTAAAATTCACGGAGATAGAAAAAATTCAAGCAGTCCTGCCTCTCTTGGTTAGCTTAATATCCTCTAGAACTGCAATGGCTACTAAGAGTGGCTTGAAACCTGGGGTTCGGGGTCACTTGGAATATCGAGCTGAGCATACCCTCAGTTAAAGACTTATAAACCTAGGATTCCTCCTTTGAGGAAGTCTGCAACAACGCCTCCGATGAACTTACATTAAATTATCTAGCACTGAAAAAAATTTCTAAAATGTGCTTATGAGCTGAAGTACCAGAATTTTTATTTAATTGGATGTGAACTAAGTTCCTTGATATTTTGTCCTCATATAAACAATTTTAACTTTTTAACCAAGTTCTTATACAGTTTAGCTTTAATTTACATTTACAAAATCTGGTTTTTTAGCCACCTAATTTATATTAACTATTTTTGGCCATGCCTAAGCTTTTTAAAGCTTTTGAAATTTTTAATCAGGCATTAACAGTAATTCAAGGCTAACGAATATATTTGGTAATGTGTGAAATGAGAACAGAAAATGGGCTGTCATCTTTGTAAAAACAAAGACATCGCGGAAGTTAGAGGTTTTTACCTGTTTCTCCTGATAATTTTTAATGCAGATGAAAAGCAAAAAATGGTGTTTTATTAGTGTTTTTTTCGCGAGAAAAAAATATTCATATTCGAATCTATCCTCTAATCCGAAGGGAAATATAAAAGTATGAGAAAAATTAGTGTTTATATTAAAAATTCTCCTAACTATTAAAAATTTATTACTAAACCTCACATGATTTGAGAGGGGTGAAATAAATGGAATAATTTTCATCATTAAATTTCAAGAAAAGTAAAAATTAAATGATAAGAATAAATTTCTATTAAAGTCTGGTTTTCGTTTCCGCATGTTTTAGAAACTTTTTTCAGTGTATCAGAGGATTTCACGCTGAAGCCGATGAGCACGATAATCCACAAATATCTAATCTTAAAATGCTCCCTGCTTTCTTTGTTCTCGTTCCATACTTTCTCTCTTTGAGCACTCTGCCTCCACGCCCTTCTGACATTGACCTTCCGCTTCTTTTTGGGACTGAGCCTCCTCTTGCGCTCATTTTCTCTTGATTTATTTCTGCATCTTTCTTTTTGAAGACTGTCTGCAACCACCTCTATCAAAGTAGATTCTATAGCAATTTGAGGATAGGTTGTTCAGGGACAGCCTGATTGGGACCAATTAGTTTGATTCTTTGATTCTTTTTCTTATTTTCAAATCATTCTCAGAGTTTCAATCATTGTTTCCTTAAACGCTGCTTCATTCAGCTCGGTTTAATTTGCTTTAAACCAGCTGATTCCAAAAAACTCATCTCTTCATCTTTTTATAGACTAAATTCGATTTTCTCATTTCATCATCATATTAATAGCAAGGGGGAGCAATTTGTATTAGGATAGAAAACAACGCGATCATAATCACCCTCAGTCTCTTTGCAGAAAACTATGCCTACTCAGTAATTAAAAAAATATGTTAATTTCAAAATAAAACCGGCCAAAAATATCAAAAAAGCGCTCGCAAATCTGAGAAAGCGCTCAGCTCGCTTTTTGTACTCCCTGTCCCAGAATTGCATGCCGGTTCTAGGACGAACGGCGAGCGATCTCCAAACATTTTTAATTTATTTCAAACATCGCACCCTGCAATAATTCTAATTTCGTTCTCAGTACGGAGGAGCGCTGGATTTTTACGATTCCAATTCAGACGTGACAATCAACCAGTGCCTCTTCTTCAGGAACACCGCTGAACAGGTAAATTTCGATGCAAGCAGTCAGTTTTCCGCCCTCTTGATTGGGATGGCTATTGACTCGTTGCGTTGTGGGGATTTAAATAATTGAATAAATGATGGTGATCAGAAATGAACTAAAATTAACAGAGCAAGTCTATATAATTTTAAAATTCAAGAGGCAATTTAGCCTGCTCATTAAAAAGACTTTTTGTGGGAATATACTTTTCAAAATAAACATCTATTTCTTTTATTTTGGGAAAGGCGATGATTTTTGAGCGTAAATATACCCTGGAGTAAATGGAGTAAATTATGCTTACTCTCAGAGTAATAGTGACTCCTACCAGGAGTAAGTCCTTGCTTGAAGTAAATTTACTCCGGGAGTAGATTTATTGCCGAAAAATTAACTCCTGAATGAACGGAGTAATTTCTTCAAGCAGTAAATGAAGTAATTTACTTTTGGAGTAAATTGAGTAAATTTACTTCAT
>JADGCD010000275.1 GCA_015229165.1 Nitrospinota bacterium
GCATGGCCCGGAACAGGGTGCGAATCAATTCATCGGACAGGGCTCCGGCGTCTTCCTCGAGCCGCAACAGGTCGGGCTCAATGGCCCGCAGATGCTCCCGGGACTCGACGATGATGTCGTTGAGAAGCTCGTCGTCCAGCGCCATGCCCCCCTCCGGGTCATGAAGGTCGGAAGGCGAAACGGGAAGGGGCGCGGGGACCGGCTCGATTGTCTGCGCCGCTGGCGGGTCAATGACGGGGAGGGGCTCTGCGGGCACGAGGCCTTTCATCTCGTCGGAGAGAAAGGGGCCAAGCCGCCCGACGATGTCGTCCACCGGCATGGAGTCCGATTCCATGGCGTGGTCCATGAGCTGATTGACCCGGTCAACTCCCTGCAACAGGACGTCGATGAGGGGGGGGGTCACGGGGATCTGGCCATCGCGCAGCCGGGAAAGGGCGTTCTCCATGGCGTGGGCGAGATGGGTGATATTCTGCAAACCGACGAAGGAGAAGCCTCCCTTGACGCTGTGCATGGCCCGGAACAGGGTGCGAATCAATTCATCGGACAGGGCTCCGGCGTCTTCTTCCAAACGGAGCAGGTCGGGCTCGATGGCCCGCAAATGCTCTTTGGACTCGACGATGATGTCGTTAAGAAGTTCGTCGTCCAGCGACATGCCTGCCCGCCACAGGTGGTATGATTTGGAACAATATTCAGCCCTCGCGGACTGTAGCATACCTGACAATTCAGGGTCAAATGTTATCGCGTTTCAAGGCAGTTGGGGGAAGACGAAACGCCGCAGGAGTGCTACTATGCTGTTCCCGAGACCCCGTAGCTCACCAGGATAGAGCGACAGATTCCTAATCTGTAGGTAGCAGGTTCGAGTCCCGCCGGGGTCACCACACCCTTACGGGTGCTCTTCTCCTACCCCGGTCGACATGATTCGGCGTCTTCGCCGCCTCGTTCTCGACAGGTCAAGTCCACTTCGCTGGCATCGAGAGGCGCCGCCTCATTCGCGTCTCGCCGTCGTCTCCGCCGACTCCTCACGGACAGGTCAGGTGTGGCGCGCATCCCCACTCTCACAACCCTCTCCGCCGTCGTCACCCTCCGTACTCACGCTACCGGTTACCACAGCGGTAGGGGCAAACCGGCGAGCGTCAGTTCCACCCACGGCTCGCTCTCCAGCAGTCCGGGCTGGGGCGATTCTTTCAGCCGCTGTTGGTAGTAGCCCCGCAGCTCTCCCTTCAGCTTCCCGACGGTCACGCCCAGCGCCGCCCCGATCCGCACATGGCTCCAGCCGGCGGGGGAGGCGAAACTACCGGCGCCGTCGTCCCAAAAGGTCTCGGCATGAAGGGTCAAATCGGCCCACCCCGCAACGACCGTCGATCGGAGGCCGATCTTGAACCACTGGTTCGGCTCCCCTCCCCGATCTTTCGGCCAGCCGTAATGGTAACTCCAATACAGGGCGGGCGCCCCGGGCCCGACGAAGGCGAGGAGGTCCGGGTGGACCATCTGCACGGCCACTTCCTGCGCGTCTTTGTCGCTGAGCCGAAAGAACTGGTACCAGGTGTAGCTCACGTCATAGTCGGCCCGCAGAGGAGTCCCCTCCCCCACCGTCCCATAGGTTCCGGCGTAGTAGTCATGTTCGTCCCAGTCTGCGCAAAGGTCGCCGTACGGGTCGCGGCAACCGTCGGCGACGGCGTAGGCGGACCAGAAGCCGACATAGCCGCGCCCGAAAAGGTCGAGCGAAAGGTCGGGCTGGAAGGCGGGGCTGTCGTTCCAGAGGTCGTAGCCGCGCCAGACGTACTTCGACGCGACGGTGGCCTTGACGGTCAGCGTGACCGACGGTTCACCCTCCCCCCGGGCGGCGGGGGTGTGAAGGACTACTGCGGCGGCGAGCGCCAGTATCGTCAGGTTCGGGAGTCGCATGGGGTATTCGTGGCGGTCGGGGGTCAGGAAAAGCCGAGGAACCGGCTGATCCGGGGAAGGAACTCGCTGGGGATCACCGGTTTGGTGACGAAGTCGTCGGCGCCCAGCGCGAAGGCCCGCTGGCGCATGTTGACGTCGTCGCTCATGGAGCCGGAGGCGCCGGAGGTGACGGCGAGGATGGGTATGCCCTTGTGGACGGGGCTCTTGCGCACGGTTTCGATGAGGGTGAATCCGTCCATCCCCGGCATCACCAGGTCGGTGATGATGAGATGGGGGTTGACATCGCGCATCAGGGCCAGCGCCTGGTCGCCGCTTTCGGCCTCGATGATGTCGACGCCCCCCATATGGCGGAACTGCTCCCGCATGAGCATCCGCTGCGCGTGGACGTCGTCGACCATCAGGACCAGCGCCCGGATCTCGGGCAGGGTGGCGTAGAAGGTGGCCCCGTTCCCAACTTCCGACTCGACGGTCAGCGAGCCGCCGTGGGCTTTCATTATCTCGGCGCAGTAGGGGAGCCCCAGGCCGGTCCCCCCCTCGCCCCCGGTGCCGACGGTGGTGGTCTTCACCTCGTGGCGGAAGAGGTCGGCCTGCACCTCGGGCGGAATGCCGACGCCGGTGTCGCGCACGGCGACGGTCCCCGGCCGCGCCTCGGGACAAAAGAGGGTGATGCTCTCCCCGGCTTTGGTGAACTTGATGGCGAACAACGCTCTGCTGGAGATGACCGGCTA
>JADGCD010000276.1 GCA_015229165.1 Nitrospinota bacterium
AGCGGCTGATGACCCTGCAAAACGGAATCTCCGCCGCGTTGCAGCGGGAGAAAATCGGCCAGACGGTCACGGTCATGATCGAAGGCTACGACGAGGAGGAGTCGCTGCTGACCGGGCGCCTCGCCACGCAGGCGCCGGGGATCGACGGCGCGGTGATTTTGGACGGGGTGGAAGGGGCGCCGGGGGACTTCGTCACGGTGACCGTCACCGACGCCACCGACTACGACCTGATCGCCGTCGCCGACGGGGGGGAGGGGGACTAGGATGCTCCCCCTCATCGGCTACTATCTGGGGCGGACGCTCCAGCTTCTGGGACTGCTCACTGCCGTGGCGGCGCTGCTCCTGTTCAACGACGACATGGGGGAGATGATGAAGATCGCCTTCGCGGGGCTCGTGGAGTTCTATCTCGGCTACGGCCTGATGGCCATGACCGGGCGGCGGGGATGAGCCTCTCCCGTTTCCGGGTGGTCTTCATCACCGCCCCGGACGAGACGGTCGCCACCGGACTGGCCACGGCGCTGGTGGAGGAGCGGCTGGCCGCCTGCGTCAACCTGGTCCCGGGCGTCCGCTCGATCTACCGGTGGGAGGACGCCGTGGTGGAGGACCGGGAGTGGCTGATGATCGTCAAGACCACCGCCGACCGGCTGGAGCGGCTCATCGCCCGGGCGACGGCGCTGCATCCCTACGACACGCCGGAGGTGATCGCCCTGCCGGTGGAGACGGGCGCCGCAGGATACCTTGCGTGGCTGGCCGATTCCTGCCGCCCGTAGCGGTACGCCGAAGCGGGACCGCTGGTCGGGCGCCCGCGTTCATCCCGGCCTTGCAGGAATCGGTCGCATCCGCCATTCGCCAGCGGACGCAAGCGGCGTCCCCCCCAAAAAAAAGAACGTCTTGCGCGGTGATTTTTCTTTTCTTCGCGTTATAATACGAAAGGTTTGCCCCCGTGGTGGCGGCGCGCCTTCCCCGATCTCATCAGCGGAAAACGACCATGACCAAGATCGACATCATCAATCGCGTGGCGGAGCAGACCGGGCTCCCCAAGCAGGACGCCGACCTCGCGGTGGAGACCATCATCTCCCTGATCAAGGATTCGCTGGCGGCCGACGAAGCGGTGATCCTCCGGCGGTTCGGCTCGTTCCAGACGCGGGCCAAGAACCCCCGCGTCGGACGCAACCCAAAGACCGGCGAAGAGGCGGAAATCTCCGCCCGCAAGGTGGTCCGCTTCAAGGCGGGGAAACGTTTCAAGGAAGCGGTCAACAACGGCCAGGCCTGAACCGCCCTTTCCGTCCGCCGCGCCTTTCGTCACGGCCCCTTCGGGGGCCGTTCCCTTTTACGGGAAAGGAACTCTCCATGAAAGACCAGGTCACCCACATCCTCCGCGCCATGGGCGAAAATCCCGAGCGGGAAGGACTCCAGAAGACCCCCGAACGGGTCGATCAGTCGCTGCGTTACCTGACCAGCGGCTACGACATGGACGCGCAGGAGATCATCGCCTCCGCCCTCTTCCACGAGGAGGACGCCGACGAGATGGTCATCGTGAAGGACATCGACCTCTTCTCCCTGTGCGAGCATCACCTGCTCCCCTTCTACGGCAAGGCCCACATCGCCTATCTCCCGAACGGGAAGATCATCGGGCTCTCGAAAATTCCCCGGGTGGTGGACGTCTTCGCCCGCCGGTTGCAAGTTCAGGAGCGTCTGACGCGCCAGATCGCCACCGCCCTGTTCGACGGCCTCCAACCGCGGGGCGTAGCGGTGGTCATCGAGGCGCTCCACCTCTGCATGGCGATGCGGGGGGTGGAGAAGCAGGACTCGACGACGATCACCTCGTCGATGCTGGGGGCGTTCAAGGAGGACCACCGGACCCGGGGGGAATTCCTGGCGCTACTCCACAACCGCAAAGTCTAGCAGGGTGTGGAAAAACGTCATCGAGGCAGGCTCCGGTAGGAGAAAGCGGGCGAGGAAGCGGAATGTACACGTAAGTACATGAGCATTCCGAGCCCGCTTTCGACACCCCGGAGACAACGCAGATAGTTTTTCCACGCCCTGCTAGGAGCGGAGTCCTCCTTTCTAAATAAAGGTGGGGCGCCCTGCGACGCTTCGGGAAAGGGAAAGGCCGTCGATTCACCTTCCGTCAAGAAGGGGAACGCCTCCTGAAGAACGGCAACTAAAAAGACTGCGCACAAAAACGCCCGACTCCGACGAGCCGGGCAGGCGAAGGCCTGTTCTCTCCCTCACCTGCTCATAAAGAGTCGGTCTCTGCGCGACCTTGGCCGGGACAGGTGAAGACGGTCTTCTCTGGTTGGGGGCTACGAGAAATGCCCCATCAGCGTCAGGATGATGAAGCTGCCCAACCCCACGGCCAGCCCGATCATCGCCTTCGGGCGTTTCCGCCAGTCGCGCACTTTCACCTCCCCCCGGTCGAGCCACGGGACGAGGAACAGAATCCCCACCGCCACCCCCTGCCCGGCGATGCCGATGATCTTCGGCGCCCACAATCCCAGAAACTCGGTGTACTCGGCCAGCTTGAGGGAGTAGAAGGCGGCGAGGAAATACCACTCCGGCTTGATGTGGGCCGGGGTGTCGAACGGGTCGGCCTTGGGGCCCAGATGGGCGGGAAAGAGGGTCGCCAG
>JADGCD010000027.1 GCA_015229165.1 Nitrospinota bacterium
CCGGGCTGAACCGCTCCAAGGCGCTGATCTGATCTTCGCTCAGGTCGAGGCGGCGTTCCCGCATGACCGTCTCCAGGCGGAGGAGCCGCTCGTGCCGGTTGAGCAGGTTGTGGCGGCTCCAGACACCCCGAACGCCTCCGGAGCTGACCGTATGGCCCATCAGGATCAGCGCCTGGGCGACCCGGATGCAACCGTGGGTCGGATGGTCGAGACTGTAGTCGAGAACCGCCTTCTCGATCTCGTCACCGACCCGGTTTGGGTGGGGTCCTCGCGCCCCCGGCAGACGGTCGATGAGCCCCTCGGAACCGAACGTCTGGTAGTTGCGCCGGATCTCGTAGAACTGCTGGCGGGAGTAGCCCATCAGCTTGCAGGCGCGGCTGACGTTGCCGAGATCGGCGGCCAACTCTAGCAAGGAGAGCTTCCGTCGTGCTACTTTTTGCGTGGTGGTCATCGTGACTTCCTCCTTCAGGTTGTCGGTTGTGTGGAAACAACGTTCTAACCCGAACAGAGGCCGGTGACCACCAACTACTCATATGCGATCACCTGTCAGGTGATTACCGTCACGATACACAACATAACAGAGGCGGCAACGACGCCGTCGCTACTAGATAACGACGGCGCCCCTCGCAGGGGGCCGCGCCCCCTAGACCCACGCAGTCATTTTGTTCTCCGCGACCAGCTCGACGAAACCGTCGTAATCGACGACAGTGACACCCTCTATACAAGCGGTGATCCCACGGGCGGCGAGGTCGGGGCCGAGGGCGGCGACTTTCACGTTCCCCATGGCGGCTTTCAGTTTGCCTTCATACGACGCCCCCGCTTTGGCGGCGTAGACGCCGTCTTCGATAAGCAGGATGGTGGCGCCGTCGGCGGCCATGCTGATGCATTCGTCCAACGCGCTATGCCCGAAGGGCGATTTATTAACCGTGTGCAACATTTTTGTCTCCGCTGACGCGCCTGCGCCAGCCCCTTTCGTTTCGCTCGGCTGTCGTCTTCGCCGACGCCTCAGGTTGTCGGATTAGTAGGGTATTACTGCGTGCTGTTCTTCCATCAACGCGGAAATTGTGGCGGCGTCCACCACTTCCACCGGCACGGCGAAATCGTCCGTCGTCAGCCCACGCGCTTCCATGCTCGCCTTGTCCACGTACATATGCTCCACGCCATAGTCTTCCAGCACGCCGTAGGTCTTGATATACCCCTTGATGCCGATCCCCGTCGTGTCCTGCCCCTTGACCAGCGCGAACACCCCGTCACCCACGAAGACCATCGACAAATCCTGCTCGAAAGCGGCGAAGATGAGAATCGTCTCCAGCCCTTCGTAGCTGTATATCCCCCCGTGCGGCGCTTGCCGCATCAGAAACATGATCTTTTTCATATCGTCCATGATTCTCTCCTCAACCGAACGTGACCAACCGGTCGGAACCAAGCACCGCGTCGGCCAGCTGTCCCAAACCGGAGATGCGGATACCTTCCATCAACAGCTCGTCTTTCAGCCCGCGCCGTTTTGCTGCGGCGATGCAACAGACGATGTCGATTCCCCCCTTGCCCAGTTCGGACCATCGTTTATAGATGTTCCGGTCGTCCTGGGGCGGGTCGGCGCTGTTGTACCCGTTGTTCACGCCGTCGTGATAGAAGAAGATTCGGTTGATCTCGTGCCCTTTGCCGAGCGCGGCCTTGATGAAATTGTAGGCCGTGTCGGACGCCTGATGGTTATAGGGCCCCTCGTGGACAAGGATGGTAAGCAGCATTATTCCCCCCCAGCAGCTCGTTGAAAACTATCTGCGTTGGCTCTGCAAGAGAGCTTCAAGGGTAGATGACCTATCCCCCCAAACGATTCAACCGGCTATCTTAAAGCCGATGTCCCATGTTACGTCCGGCCTGATCGAGTGGAGCGCGGAGCAATACGTCCCCCACGACAGGTCGATGGCCCGTTGAACCTTGTCCGGGTTCAGCCCCTCGCCGGTGATCGTGAAGAGCATGGTGATGCCGGTGAAAAACTTCGGAGGAACCGGGTTGCGCGTGGCGGAGAGGGAGACGGAGAGGGACGCCACCTCCTGGCGTTGTTTCTTGAGGATCGAGACCACGTCGATCCCCATGCAACCCCCCACTCCCATCAGCACCGCCTCCGCCGGAGTCACCCCGACCCCCTCGCTGTTGAGGGGGATCGAAAAACCGGCGGCGTCGGTGGCGGTGAAGCCCAATCCGCCGATCCAGGTCAATTCGGCGGTCATCGGCGGCAATTCGGCGGATTTCGGCGGCGAATCGGCGGTCATCGGCGGATACCTCTCGTTTTGCGGCAAAGGTCAACAAAATCAACGGCCCACGTCGGAATGCCGCAGTGGTGCAGGTGGGCGTAGGATGCCAGCGTGTTTTTGTATAGGATGCCGTCCATCCCACCCGCGATCCCGATCCCCCGCGATACTTTCCACGCGAACCGGGTATCCCCCGCCAGCCCCTCGATGCGGGAATGGTGGAACTCGTGGCAGTTCACCCCCCCCTTCACCGACAGCCACCCGCAGGCGCCGGTCGGCTCTATCTTCATGTATCCCAAGCCCATAGGGCGTTTCGTCATCACCGTCTCGGCGTCGATTAGCCCCACCATCGCGGCCCGCCGGTCGTCCCACCGGATAGCCCGGGTGAGGTACATCATCCCCCCGCACTCGGCATGGATCGGCAAACCGGCTTCTGCCCGATCCCGTATCTCGTTGCGAAGCAGTATGTTGGCTTCGAGGTCGGCCATGAAGACCTCCGGGAATCCTCCGCCAAGATAGAGGCCGTCGAGGTCGGGGGGAAGGGTGTCATCGGCGAGAGGAGAGAAGGGGACCAGTTCCGCCCCAGCGGACTGCAACGCCTCTATGTTTTCAGGGTAATAGAACGTGAACGCCCGGTCGCGGGCGACACCGATCCGCACCCCCGAAGGGCCGGTGGCAAGCGAGCAGGGGGCGATGGCGGGCAGGGGACCTGCCGTCCGGGCGATGGCTTCGATCTGGTCGAGATCGACGCTTCGCTCGACGACCTCCCCCATCCGGGCGATGTTGTCGAGAAGGCGGGGGTCTTCGTCCACCGGCACGAGGCCCAAATGGCGCTCCGTAACGCACACTTCATCAGGTAGTTTCGGTACGATGCCGAGGATCGGAACGCCGACGTGCCGGTTGATGGCGGTGACGAGCTTTTCCTCGTGGCGCGGCCCCCCCACCTTGTTCAGGATGATCCCGGCCAGCGTCAGGTCGGGGTCGAAATGGGCGAAACCCTTCAGCAGTGCGGCGATTCCCCGGTTCATCCGGGAGGCGTCAACGACAAATATAACCGGCGCTTCGATGAACTTTGCCAGCCCGGCGGTGGAGTCGGAGCCTTCCGGGTCGACCCCGTCGAAAAGCCCTTGGTTCCCCTCGATGACGGCAAGATCGGCGTCGGCGGCCCAGGTGACCATCGACCGGAGGATGTTCTCCTCCCCCATCATGTGGAAGTCGAGGTTGCGGCAGGGGCGACGGGCGGCTGCGGTGTGCCACATCGGGTCGATGTAATCCGGCCCCTTTTTATAGGGTTGCACGCGCCTCCCACGGTCGGCCAGCGCCCGCAGGAGCCCAAAGGTGAACGTGGTCTTCCCGGCGGAGCGGTGCGGCCCGGAGATCACGACGCGGGGAATGGTGAACATCGGCGCTCCCGAACATGGACGATGGGTAGGCGTCGATCATACCACCACGAACGCTCCAACCGATTCATGCGAAACGATATTTTGTCGCCGGGGGAGGGGGGGCGTGAATCGTTTTCCGGGTCGGAACATCAATGCATGTCAGACGACATGCCGCCGCGGATGCCTTGACGGTTTCCCTCCGGGGGGGTATGTTGAACCCTGAAACGGGGCGCCCGGTTCCGCAGCGATGCTCGGTAATCGAAGATTATCAAAAGCATCTGCGCACCCCTTCGGCGCCCTTTTCGTCGGCTTTAAGCCCTATCCGGGGCCTTGCGTGCGAGGGGATGCGTGTCGAAAGAGTCTGGCATGGTCGCAGCGGTTCTCTTTCTGGTCCTCCTTGCGTCCCCCTTCATTTATAACGCCTTCTCCGCCCCCCCCACTCACCGCGCCGAACTGAAACTCCCCGACGGGGGGCAGTGCGTCCGGGACACCGAATGGATGCGGCGCAACCATATGAAACTGCTCATGCACACCCGGGACGACGTGGTCCGGGAGGGGGTCCGGCTCGACCGGGAGGGGTTGAAGGGATGCCGTAGCTGCCACCCCTATCGCGGAGAGTTTTGCGACCAGTGCCACGATTATGTGGGCATGCAGCAGGAGTGCTGGAACTGCCACTTCTATCCCGAGTCGAAAACCGTGATCAACGACGAAGATCGAGAGCCGGGCGGAACACCATGAGCGTCGATAGAAGAGAGTTCCTCAAGATCGGGGGGATCGCCGCCGCCGGTTCGGTGGCCGGTTCGCTCCTGCCCGCCGTCACCGGATTGGCCGCGCTGGATGCGGGCGGAAACGTTTCCCGCGCCAGCGGCGACCACCAGTGGGGGATGGTCATCGACGTCGACAAGTGTACGAAAGGGTGCGACGCCTGCGCGGACGCCTGCCGGACGGAGAACAATGTCCCCCTCTTCGGCGACCCCAAGCGGGACATCCACTGGATCCGGACCATCACCGTCAAACAACGGGGGGTGGAGGACGCCGAGGAGCGGCAGTTCCCGGCCATGTGTTACCACTGCGAGAATCCCCCCTGCCAGCACGTCTGCCCGGTGGCGGCCACCTTTACGCGGGCGGACGGGATCGTTCTGATCGACAAGCATCGCTGTATCGGCTGCCGCTATTGCATGGTGGCTTGCCCCTACAAGGCCCGCTCGTTCGTGTCGCAACACGTCGCCCACACTTGGGACGACAACAAGGACGTCCCCCGTCGGATGCACGGCGTCGTCGAGAAATGCACCCTCTGCGTCCACCGGATCGACAAGGGGGAAGAGCCGGCCTGCGTGGTCGCCTGCCGCGAGAAGGGGGGGGACGCCATGTCCTTCGGCGACTTGAACGATCCGGCCAGCGCCGTCGCCGCCGCCGTCCGCTCCGGCAAGGCCACCCGCATCCGCGCCGACCTTGGAACCAACCCCCGCGTCTTCTATCTGGGGCTGTAGACGATGATCAAGATCACGTTCACCAAGGTCGAGGGACGCTCCGGCGCCTATTGGCTCCTGCTGGCCCTCTCCGGGGCGGTGGCGTCGCTGGCGCCCCTGTCGGCCCTTTACATGTTCCTGAACGGTCATATGGTCAGCAACATGACCAACCAGGTTCCGTGGGGTCTGCCCATCGTCATGGCGGTCTACCTGATCGGCGCGTCGGCCGGATCGCTGGTCATGTCGGCCACCTCATCGGTCTTCGGGAAAGTCGAGTACAAGCCCTTCTCCCGGATGGCCGCGCTGATGGCCTTCCTGCTGATCGTCGCCGCGCTGATGGCCATCATCATGGACTGGGGCCGCCCCGACCGGTTGATGGTTCCCTTCTTCCACATCCAGCCCCGGTCGATGTTCTCGCTCAACGCATTCCTGTACAGCTCCTATATGGCGCTGGGGCTGGTCTATCTGTGGGCCATGTTCCACAACATGAAAAAGCTCGAACGGACGCTGGGACTGATGGCGGTGGGGCTGGCGGTGCTGGTCCATTCCGGCACCGGCGCCATTTTCGGGTTCGTCTACGTGCGGGAGCTGTACAACTCCCCCCTGCTTCCCCCCTCCTTCATCGCCGCCGCCCTTTCGTCCGGCACCGCCCTGATGATCGTGGCGGTCTACCTGACCTTCAAGGCCGCCGGGCGGCATCTCGACGAACGGCTGCTCCACCAGCTCGGGAACCTTATGGGGGTCTTCATCCTGGTGGTCCTCTACTTCCTCTTTATCGAAAACGTCACCCGCGCCTATGCGCCGAAGAACTACGAGGCCGTCGGTTTCCTGCTGCTCCACGGCGGGCAGGTGACCAACCTGTTCTGGTTCGGGCTGGTCGGCATGGGGCTGGTGATTCCTGCGGCGCTGGTCTTCAACCCCCTCACCGGCCGTTCCATGCTCTTCATCCAGCTGGCCGCATGGATGCAGCTCGCCGGGGTGCTGATCGAACGGTACATCATCGTCATGCCTGCGCAACTGATGCCGCTGGAGTTCTTCCCTGACAAGGAGATCGCCAGCGTCTTCAACGACGGCGTCTACGCCACCTACACCCCCTCGCTACCGGAGCTTGGTTACGCCGTCGGTCTGTGCGGGGTGGTGGTGTTCTGCTTCACGCTGGCCGTCAAGCTGTGGCCCATGCTTCCCACCGAGGCGCGCCATCTCCACCCGGTGGAAGAGGCCCAGGTGGCGGTGGAAGAAGACGGGGAGATCGCCGGGCGCGTCATCCGGGTACCGGGGGCGTGAGACGAATGGACAGGGAACAGACGGTGGCGAACGGCCGCCGGGAAGATATGCAAACGGGGACATTCCCCTTCATGGAGGCGACCCATCATGGCCTTTGAACTGAACGGCAAGAAGTACGAGACCGACGAAGACGGCTACCTGCTGAACCTGGACGACTGGGACAAGGACGTGGCCAATTTCCTCGCCCAGCAGGAAGGGGTCGACATGACCGAGGCCCACTGGGAAGTGGTCGACTTCCTTCGGGAGTACTACGACGAATACAAGATCGCCCCGATGATCCGGATCCTGACCAAGGCCATCGGCAAAAAGCTGGGGCCGGACAAGGGGAACACCAAGTACCTGTACGAGCTCTATCCGGGCGGCCCGGCCAAGCAGGCGTGCAAGATCGCCGGGCTGCCGAAGCCGACCGGCTGCGTGTAACGGCTTTCGTCGCCGACCCCCGCGCCGATGCCCTCGGCGACGGGGGCCCCCATTCTTAATCCGTGAAACCATGACTGAACTCAACATCCTCTCGACGATCTTTGCGAGCCTGTCGTACATGGTCATCGCCCTCTTCCTGTTGGGGGTGGCGCGCAAGATCTACGGCTATGCCGCCACCCCGTCGCCCCTGAAAATCCCCACCACCCCCGCGCCGGTCAGCGGCGGCGGCGTGGTGATCCGGATGGCCCGCGAGGTGATCCTTTTCGAGAGCCTCTTCAAGGGGAACAAGTGGACCTGGCTGGGAGGAATTCTGTTCCATGTCACGTTCGCGGTGGTCCTGTTCCGTCACCTGCGCTATTTCACCGAGCCGGTCCCCTGGCTGGTGGCGCTTGTCGCCCCCGTCGGGATACTGGCCGGGGTCGGGCTCCTGGGCGCGGCGGCGTATCTTTTCGTCCGGCGGCTGGCGGTCGACCGGGTGGCCTACATCAGCTCCGGCGCCGACTATTTCGCGCTGATTCTCGTCGGCTCGTTGGCGCTGACGGGGCTGGCCATGAAGTTCGTCTTCCGGACCGACGTGGCGATGGTCAAAGACTTCTGCATGGGCATCGTCACCTTCTCGCCGGCCAATATGCCTGCCGACCCGATCTTCATCCTCCACTACCTGCTGGTCCTGACGCTGGGGGCCTATTTCCCCTTTTCGAAACTGATGCACGCCGGCGGGATCTTTTTCTCCCCCACCCGGGCGCAGATCGACAATCCCCGCGAGGCGCGCCACGTCAACCCCTGGGCCGACGATGTCCGGGTCGACAAGGCGTAACGGACCCAACGAGGCAGAGGTAACCACCGTGGCAGGCAAGATCGAAACGCCCCCCCTCACCGGCGACAAGCTCCCCATTCCCCCCGTCTCCCCCGGGGCGATGGCCAACCTTTCCCCCAACCGTGCGGCGGAAGGGCACAACACCTTCCTGAACTTCCCCGGCGTGCGGGTGGGGGACTGGAAGGAAAAGGCCGTCGAGAAGATGGGCGACCTGCTCGACAAATACAAGTCGCTGCGGGTCTTCATGGACATCTGCGTCAAGTGCGGGTCCTGCACCGACAAGTGCCACTACTTCCTCGGCACCGGCGACCCGAACAACATGCCGGTGGCCCGGCAGGAGCTGATGCGCAAGGTCTACCGCAAAGAGTTCACCCTCGGCGGGAAACTGTTTCCCGGCCTGTCGCGGGCCGAAGAGATGTCCGAAGACGTGCTGGCCCAATGGTGGAGCTACTACCACCAGTGCAGCCAGTGCCGCCGCTGCTCGGTCTACTGCCCCTACGGCATCGACACCGCCGAAATCTCCATGGCCGCCCGAGAGATCATGGACAGCGTCGGCGTCGGCCAGAAATACTGCAACGAGATTCTGGGGAAAGTTCTTGAAATCGGGAACAACCTCGGCATCAACCCCCACGCGCTCGCCAACACGCTGGAGTTCGTCGAAGAGGAGCAGGAAGAGGAGAGCCAGGTCAAGGTCCGCTACCCGATGGACGAGTCGGGGGCCGACGTTCTGCTGATCGCCCCTTCCGCCGACTTTTTCTCCTCCCCCCACATCGAAGGGTTCACCGGCTACGGCAAGATCTTCCATGAGGCGGGGGTCAGTTGGACCGTCTCCTCCTACGCCTCCGAGTTCGCCAACTTCGGCATGTTCATCGGCTCCTACGACACCATGCGCCGCGTGGCCGAACGGATTCGGGAGGCGGCCCACGACCTGAAGGTCAAGCGGATCGTCGTCGGCGAGTGCGGCCACGCCTGGCGGGTCGGCTATTCGTTCTGGAACACCCTTATCGGGCCGTTCGACTTCCTCGACCCGAGCTACCGGACCCCCACCCACATCTGCGAGTTCACCTGGGATCTGATCCAGCGGGACGGAGTGAAGCTAGACAAGAGCGCCAACGACGAGCGGGTGGTCACTTTTCACGACTCGTGCAACGTCTCCCGCGCCAGCCGCATGGGGGACATGCCGGGCGGACAGTACGACATCCCCCGCAACATCATAAAGGCGGTTTGCAACCACTTCGTCGACATGGACGAAGAGACCATCAAGGAAGCCACCTATTGCTGCGGAGGGGGAGGGGGGTTGCTCACCGACGAACTGATGGACCTGCGGGTGAAAGGGGCGCTCCCCCGGGCCAACGCCCTGCACGGGGTGATGGAGAGCCACGGGGTGAACACCATGGCGATGATCTGCGCCATCTGCAAGGCCCAGTTCACGAAAGTGCTGCCGTATTACCACATCCCCATGGACATGGTCGCCAGTGTCCACCAGTTGGTCAGTAGCGCGGTGGTGCTGGGGGGCAAAAAAGGGGTTTAGCTAGCGCACGGTCTTCAAAATGAACCGGCGTCTTCGCCGCCTCCTCACAGACAAGTTAAGGTCGATTCACTTTTTGGTTAATGTCCGCAGCCCCCGTTTCACGATGTAGGCCGTCTCCTTCGTCGGCGACTCCTTCGCCCAGCGGGCCGTCACCTCTTGCACCCAGGCCGGATGATCTTTCGATGCGTCGTTGAGCCAGTTGGCGACCGCGTTCTGGACATAACGCGACGGGTCGCCTTTCACCGCCTCCAAGAGAGGCAGGGCAGGGGAGGGATCGGCTTTCAGCGGCGCCAGATGGCTCGTCCAGACCCCGCGCGGTCTCGTCCCCTCCACCGCGCAACGGCGGATCCCCTCGTGCGGATCGCCAACCCACGGCGTGTAGAGATCAAGGGCGACCGTAACATCCGCCGCCACCCATGGGCGCAACGCCATCCAGGCGATCTCGCGGACATTCATGCTTTCGTCGGCGGCGTAGCGGCGCATCTCTTCCCACCGCGCCGCAGGCGTCATGGTCGTATCGCGGGAGACGATCAGCGCTCCCCATTCACGAACCACGTCGGCGGTGGGCCACGCGGCGATCCCCTCGTAAAGGCGCCGTCGTTTCTTCGGCGGCGCGGACGCGAGAGCGTCGCCGATGGCGGCGGCCATGATTCGCAGTCGACTCATCACCCCGTCGGGAGCGGCGGCCTCATACCGCTCCACGATCCCATCGATGTCGTCGGCGGAAAAGCCGACCTGCGGCAACACCGCCCGGCCCAGTTTCACCTGATCGATGACCAGCCACTCCACCAGCGTCAACGCCTCTTCCTGCCCCCCGTCAAGGCGACGCCGCAAGGCCAAAGAGACCTCGGCCATCGTCCTGGCGCCTTTCCGCTTCGTAACCATAAATTCACCTTTGCTCGGATCAGTTTAGACTTATAATAAACGAATTATGACCAACGGTTCAGAGGAGCCCGCATCGTGAAACTGACCCCCTTCTTCGCCGCCGTCTTCGCCGCCGTCCTCGTGGCTGGAGTCCCGCTTCCCGCCCAGGCCGACGCCACCATGGACGCCGCCCGCGACCTGTTCGAGCCGCTCCCGGCTGCGCCGATTTTCAAAGGGGTAAACCCGGCCAACGACGCCAAGATCGAGTTGGGGAAGATGCTTTACTTCGAGACCCGTCTTTCCAAGTCGAACGCCTTCTCCTGCAACAGTTGCCACAACCTGGCCAACGGCGGGGTCGACAATAACCCCTTCTCCATAGGCCACCAGTGGCAGGTGGGGGGACGCAACGCCCCGACGGTCTTCAATGCGTCGCTGCACATCGCCCAGTTCTGGGACGGACGGGCCGCCGACGTCGAAGCGCAGGCGGTGGGGCCGGAGCTGAACCCGGTCGAAATGGGCTCCACCGAGAAACTGGTCATGGACCGGCTCTCCTCCATTCCCGCCTACGTCGCTCTCTTCAAGAAGGCCTTCCCCGAGCAGAAGAAACCGATGGTCTACGCCAACGTGGGCAACGCCATCGGCGCCTTCGAGCGGACCCTCCTGACCCCGTCTCCCTTCGACGCCTACCTGAAAGGGGACGACAAAGCCCTTTCGTCTCAAGCGAAGAAGGGGCTTGTCCTCTTCATGGACAAGGGATGCTCCAATTGCCACAACGGCGTGGCGGTCGGGGGGAACTCCTATCAAAAATTCGGCATGGTCAACGCCCCGAAGGATCTGAAGGACAAGGGGCGAATGGAGGTGACCAAAACCGAAGAGGACGCCTTCGTCTTCAAGGTTCCGTCGCTTCGCAACATCGAGCTGACCTATCCCTACTTCCACGACTCCCGGACCTGGGATCTTTCCGAGGCGGTCCGGATCATGGGTTGGACCCAGTTGGGGGTGAAACTGGCCGACGCCGAAGTGGGCGACATCGTCGCGTTCCTCCGCTCGTTGACCGGTACCGCTCCGGTGGTTACCCTGCCGGTTCTGCCGCCATCGACCCCCGCGACGCCGCTACCCGACCGGAACTGATCGTATCTCGCCGCGGGGGAGGGCCGACCGGCTCTCCCCCGTTTTTTTTCGTCCGGCGGCCGGAAGTCCGGGCCAAGCGGGGAGGCGGTTGCTATAATCGCCTCGAACCACCGCAAGAAGGAAAGTCCCCCCGATGAAGATCAGCGTCGTGATCCCCTGCTACAACGAGGAAAAGACCGTCCGCGAAATTGTGGAGAAGGTGGTCGCCCAACCTCTCTGGCAGAGCCACGAGCTTGAGCTGATCGTCGTCGACGACGCCTCCCGGGACGGGACCGCCGCAGTCCTTGCCACGCTGGGCGAAGAGCGTCCCGGCGTCATACGGGTCGGCTGTCACCCGGTGAACCGGGGAAAAGGCGCGGCGTTGCAGACCGGATTCGACATGGTCACGGGCGACGTGGTCATCATCCAGGACGCCGATCTGGAATACGACCCTTCCGAGTATCCGAACCTGCTGGAGCCGATCCTTGCGGGAAAAGCCGACGTGGTTTACGGCAGCCGCTTTCAGGGGGGGCGTCCCCATCGCGTCCTCTATTTCTGGCATCAGGTGGGGAACACCGTCCTCACGCTTTTGTCGAACATGTTTACAAACCTGAACCTGACCGACATGGAGACCTGCTACAAGGTTTTCCGGACGGAGGTGTTGCGCCGCATCCGGATCGAAGAGAACCGGTTCGGCTTCGAACCGGAGATCACCGCGAAGGTGTCAAAACTGAACGTCCCGATCTACGAAGTCGGCATCTCCTACTATGGCCGGACGTACGACGAGGGGAAGAAAATCGGCATGAAGGACGGTTTTCGCGCCCTCTACTGCATCGTCTACTACAACCTCTTCCGCTGAGGGCCGCGCGGTGTTCCCTGCCTATCGTCTCGAACACCGGTGAAAGCCGACTTCACCGGTCAAGGCTTGCGCGGCGAAGACGCGCGTACGGGAACGGGTAGGGACGAGGATGGGCCTGCGCCCGGCAAGAATCGTGTCGAAACGTGGAAATCTTCTTCACCGGTCAAGGCTTGCGCGGCGAAGACGCGCATACGGGAACGGGTAGGGACGAGGACGGGCCTGCGCCCGTCACATGGTTTGGCGGGAGAGGTCGTCGAGTTTGTTTGACGTGATGCGCAGTTTGTTCGAGAGGATGCTCGCAAGGTTCCGGTAGAGCTTGCCCGCCGTCGACTCGTCCAGCCGGAGGATCGACACCTGGTGGAGCGCAAGGCAGTGGCAATCGTTGTCCGCGATCGCCGAGGCCGAGCGGGGTCCCCCGTCGATGATCCCCATCTCGCCGAAAATGTCGCCCCGTTTCAGGATATGCAACGTCAGGGGAGAATGTCCCCCCGCGCTCCGGACGATCCGCACCTGGCCGTTCATGACCAGATACATGTCCCGGGCCACCTCCCCCTCGCGGACGATCACCTCGTCCTTGGCGAACTTCTTGATGCGGCAAACCTGCAGCAGCCGGTAGACCTGCTGGTTGTCCAGATCGTAGAAGAACTGGAACGATTCCCGGTAGCGGCGGATCGTGGCCAGCGTCTCCTCGGTCAACGACGCCCCCGCATCCTCGAAGAAACTCTCGTTGATGATCTCGTCGATCTGGTCGGCGAACGACTGGCAGGAGGGGAGACGCAGATTCGGCTCCTTGGACATGCACATCGAGATGATCGCCGCCACCTTCTCCGGTATCGCCGGATTGACCGTCCGTATAGGCTCCGGCTCCGAACGGACGATTTTCTCGTAGAGGGCGAACAGATTGTCCGCCACGAACGGGCGTTTGCCGGTCAGCGTTTCGTACGCCACCACCCCCAGCGAGAAGAGGTCCGACCGGCCGTCCAGCGGCTTCTTGTTGATCTGCTCCGGCGACATGTAATAGGGGGTGCCCCCCACCCCAGGCAACTGGCGGCTTTCCTTGGTCAAGCGGATCGACGCCCCTTCCGTCAGGTAGGCGATGCCGAAGTCCATGACCTTGGCCTGCCCGTTCCGGAGGATCATGATGTTCGACGGTTTGATGTCCCGATGGATGATCCCCCGCTGGTGGCTGTAGTGGAGCGCGCGGGCCACCTGGACGAGGATTTCCAGACGGCTCCGCATGTCCATCTCGGAGAGGTTCTCCTTGATCCGCTGCGATAGCGGCTCCCCGTCCATCAACTCCATCACCAGATAGCAGAACTCCCCCTGCATCCCCGCGTCGTAGATGGTGACGAAGTTGTGGTGGGAGATCTGGCCCGAAATCTGGGCCTCCATGGAGAACTGGCTCATGATGTCCGACGCCTCGACGCTCTTCCACGCCGGGTCGCGGGTCCAGGTGATCTTGACCGCCACGTCCCGTCCGATGATCTCGTCGGTGGCGCGGAAGATCTTCGACATGCCGCCACGGGCGATCCGTTCCCGGAGCCGGTAGCGGCCGATGTATTCCGGAAGCTGGAGGTCGTCTTTCATGATGAAGGCTATTATATACGGGCGGCCCGGCGACGCGCATCGAAAGATGTTCCCAATGGGCGAACCGCGTTATACTATCCCGGTTGTCGTCACTGCGTGCGTACCATCCCCCAGCGTAAAAAGCGGTTCCCATGTTGCGAAAAATCGCCGAAACGAGCTATCTGGTCGTCCCCGCCGTCGGCATACTTGTGGTTATCCTGGTCCACTCCTACTTCGAGATCTACCGTCCCCTCACCTTCGAAACCCGCACCTTCGAGGGAAACCGGACCCACTTCGAGAAGCTGGAGCGGGCCGAAAAGCTGGTCGCCCTTACGCCGGAAGAGCTGGACGATATCCGGTTTCGCGCCGAACAGGGGCTGTTCGGGAGGCTCTCCCCCGAGGAGCGGGAAGCCTTTCCCACCGCCGCCGAACTGGCTGAGGAGCTGACCGCCCGCTACGGCGCCGCCGACCGGGAAGCGGTCGCCAGCTTCATCGTCGGCGTCAGTCATCTGGCCGACGACGAGCCCCAACTGGCGGTCCGCTTCTTCCGCTCCTCCTACCGCCACGCCCCGACCCGAGCCGCCCATTTGGCCATCGGCTACAGCCTCAAGGTTCTGGGAGAAGATCTGGCCTCCTATGACGTCTATTCCACGCTGAAAAAAGAAGCGCAAAAAGCGGGTGACGATACCCTGCTCGAACGGGCCTACCAGCTGTCCGACCCCACCACCGGGCGGTACAACCTGATGCTCGGAGTCGGCATTCTGGTCGGGGCCGTCTTTTCGGTCTTTCTGTCATCGGTCATGATCGCCGTCTGGCGTCGTGCGCGACGGCGGGGGCGGATGGGCATCCTCCCCAACGAATGGCCCAGCATGCGATGCGCCCTCTATCTGCGCCGGTTCCGCGCCGCCCCCGACGAGGAATCTCTCGACCGGCTTGAAGAGGAGATTGTCCCGTTGTTTGCGCGCCGTATCGACCGGTTCGGAGGCGACGACCGCCCCGCTCCCTTGCGAGAAATCAGGCGCGAGGCCAAGGCTATCGGCGCGGAGGCCGATGCCCGGCTGGTGGGGGAGCGGGAATATCTGTGCGCCGTTTTTCTCGACACGGTCGGCTTTCACGAAAAGGCCCAGGGCCATTATGCCCTTGCTCTGAGGGCGCTGGACCTTCCCGCGATCCATCTGGCCCGCGGCGTCTCCCTTCTCTACATGGGCAAGAAGGGGAGGGCGCGAACGTCGCTGCAGCGGGCCCTCGACCGAGGGGCGAAAACAGGAGAGGGTGGAGGCGCCGTCAGCCGGGCCGCAGGATACCTGGCGCGGCTCTGAACCGTCGTATACTAAGAGGAGAATCACAAGCGGGAAGCATGAACGGTGAACACCGATGGATGACCTGACTGGCGTGAAGCCGCTGATTCTAGAGGAGAGTTGGCATCTCCTTGTGGACGCCGCCCCCTTCCTCCTTTTCGGCTTTCTCCTGGCGGGCGTCATCAAAAGTTTTGTCCCCCTCGACGCCGTTCGTCGCCACCTCGGCGGGGGCGGATTCGGCCCCACCGTCAAGGCCGCACTCATCGGCGTCCCGCTTCCCCTCTGTTCGTGCAGCGTCATACCCACCGCCCTCGCGCTGAAACGGCAGGGCGCCCACAAGTCCGCCGTCGCCTCGTTTCTCGTCTCCACCCCCGAAACCGGTGTCGACTCCATCGCCGTCAGCTACGCCCTGCTGGACCCGATCATGACCCTCTTCAGGCCGGTGGCCGCCTTTGTGGCGGCGCTGGCGGCGGGGGGGCTTGAGCTGCTGTTCGGGGAGGAGGAAAAGGAGCCGTTCAACCCCTTCCCGGTGGCGCAAAAGATGACGTGCGACGATGGCTGCTGCGGTTGCGAATCCCCCACCAGGGCGACGCCGTCCGAGCGGATCATAGACGGCGTTCGCTACGCCTTCGTCGATCTGGTGGACGATCTGGCCGGGTGGATGCTGGCCGGTCTCCTGCTTGCGGGGGTGATGATGGTCATGCTTCCCGACGGTCTGTTCGACCGCCCCGGCTCCGACTGGGTCGTGATGCCGTTGATGCTGGTGGCGGGGGTGCCGCTCTATGTCTGCGCCACCTCGTCGACGCCCCTGGCCGCCGCCCTGATCCTCAAAGGGGTCTCCCCCGGCGC
>JADGCD010000277.1 GCA_015229165.1 Nitrospinota bacterium
AACAGCATCAAGGCCACCTCGGTGGTGGCGCTGGGGGGGACGAACCTGACCAACGACATCGCCATCGGGCTGCGCACCCCCAACCACGAGGCGGAGAAGATCAAGCGCCAGTACGGCTGCGCCGCCTCGGCGCTGGTGGGGGCCGACGAGATGATCCGGGTCCCCGGCGTCGGCGGACGGGAGCCGCGGGAGCTGTCGCGCCGGGT
Organism: Nitrospinota bacterium; assembly: GCA_015229165.1. Taxonomy (GTDB): domain Bacteria; phylum Nitrospinota_A; class UBA7883; order UBA7883; family JADGGD01; genus JADGCD01. The sequence continues at coordinate 207 of JADGCD010000277.1, forward strand.
GCTGACCGACATTATCGAGCCCCGCATGGTCGAGATCTTCATGCTGGCGCGTCAGGAGATCGAATTGTCGGGGTATCTGAATCAACTGGCCTCGGGGATCGTCCTGACCGGCGGCGCCGCCCAACTGGACGGCATCGTGGAGGTGGCGCAGGAGGTCTTCGAGCTGCCGGTACGCCTCGGCGTCCCCAAGGGGGTGGTGGGGCTGGCCGATCTGGTGGACAGCCCGCAGTACGCCACGGTGGTGGGGCTGGTGCGCCACGGGCTGCAAAACGCCCACGGCGGCGGCCGCCCGACCCTGAAGGGGCGCGACCTGTTCGAGAAGGTGGCGGCCCGGATGCGGGGCTGGATTCGTGACTTTTTCTGAGACCGGTTTGAACAACGGGGCGCGGGGGCGCTCCGAGAACGTATACGCGATATTGAAAGGCAGGAGGACATCATGGCAGATTTCGGATTCATGGACGGGGACGACGGGCAGGTCTTTTTCGACTACGGCGACGACTCCGCCGCAGAGAATTTCTCCGCCACCATCAAGGTGATCGGCGCAGGCGGGGGAGGCGGGAACGCCGTCCGCTCCATGTACGCCGAGGGGATCACCGGCGTCGAGTTCATCGTCGCCAACACCGACGCCCAGGCGCTGCGCAACAACCCCATTCCCCTCAAGCTCCAACTGGGGCGCCAGTTGACCCGGGGACTGGGCGCCGGGGGCAAACCGGAAATCGGCGAAGCGGCCGCCATGGAGGACGAAGAGGCGATTCGCGCCGCCCTGAAAGGCGCCGACATGGTCTTCATCACCGCCGGAATGGGGGGGGGCACCGGCACCGGCGCGGCCCCGGTCATCGCCCGCATCGCCCGGGAGGAAGGGGCGCTCACCGTCGGCGTGGTCACCAAGCCCTTCACCTTCGAGGGCAAACCCCGCATGTCCAAGGCCGAGCGGGGGCTGGAGGCGTTCCGCCAGAACGTCGATACGCTCATCGTCATCCCCAACCAGCAGTTGCTCGGCTACGTTCCCAAAAGCACCTCGTTGCTGAAAGCGTTCGGCATCGCCGATGGCGTGTTGACCAAGGCGGTGAAGGGAATCTCGGAGCTGATCACCGGCTCCGGCTACATTAACGTCGATTTCGCCGACGTCCGCTCGGTGATGAGCGAGCAGGGGCTGGCCCTCATGGGGGTCGGTATCGGCGCCGGGGACAACCGGGCCATGGACGCGGCCCAGGCGGCGGTGAACAGTCCGCTGCTGGAGGACTCCTCCATCGAGGGGGCGCGGGGGATTCTCATCAACATCACCGGCGGGCCCGAGATGAGCCTGCACGAAATGAACGAGGCCGCCTCCTACATCACCAACACCGCCCACCCGGACGCCGACGTCTTCTTCGGCTCCCTCATCGACGAGGCCATGGGGGACAAGGTCCGGGTCACCGTCATCGCCACCGGTTTCGCCTCGGCCCACGAGCTGGAGCGGGAGCGGGAGCGGATCAAGGCGACCGAGATCATGGAGCGGGAGGGGCGGATGAAAATCGCGCCGCCCAACCTGGTATCCACCCGCATCACCGGCACCCACGGCGCCCACGGCGCCGTCTCCGCGCCGATCGTCGGCGCCGCCGCCTCCTCCCCTTCCGGCTCCGGCATGGGAAGCCTCCGGCGACCGGCGGGCGCCGAGGGACCGCTGGTCCGGCGGCCGGCGCTGCGTCCGCTGGCCGGCGATCTCTCCGACGACGACCTGGACATTCCCACCTTCATCCGCAAACACGTCGACTAAGCGGCCAGAAAAGGAACCCATGAAAAGCGAACTGGCAAAAAAGGCGATGAAGCTGACCAACAACCAGCTTCGCCAGTACAACACCCTGCTGCGCAAGAACCTCAGGCTGGTCATCAGCTGCTCGGAGGAGAACGAAAAGGCGCAGCAGCGGATCGACGAGATGGAGGAGATTCTCTGCGGACAGCCGACCCTTCGGGCGATGTTCGACTCCCTCATCACCGACGGGGCGCGCCTCTTCGGCATGGACTTCATCACCGTCACCCTCGATCCGGCGCTGAAGGGGCTCTACCCCGAGGGCTATCAGGAGGACGGCGCAAGCTATTTCATTCACAGCGACGCCATGGGCTTCATGGACCCGGCCCGCATGGGGGCGGCTTTCGCCGATCCCTCCCACCCGACGCTGCGCGGCAACCTCCGGGGCGGGTCGCTGGCCTTCTTTCCCAAGTCGGCCGCGTCGATCCGCTCCGAGGCGCTGGTTCCCCTCGCCAACGGCGCCGGGATCATGGGGGTGCTGGGATTCGGAAGCAGGCGCCCCACCCGCTTCCTTGAGGAGCATGGCGTCCGGTTCCTCAAGCGGCTGGGGCGGACGGTGACGTTGCGGGGCGAGTATTTCCGGGCCCAAGGCGCCGAGCGGGCCGAAGAGCCGCCCCGGAAGGA
>JADGCD010000278.1 GCA_015229165.1 Nitrospinota bacterium
TCATACACCATCCCCGGCACGGGGCAGAGCGGCTGTTACGACGACAGCGGACGCAGCGTCGACTGCGGCTCCTCCCGCTGGCCGTCGCAGGACGCCGCCACCGCCGTCAACCCCCCCGCCTACCGGGACAACGGCGACGGGACGGTGAGCGACCTTGTCACCGGACTGATGTGGACCCGCGATCCCGGCGCCAAGAAGAGCTGGGCCGCCGCCGTGGCCGCCGCCCCCAACGTCCGGACGGGTGGGTACGCCGACTGGCGTCTGCCGACGGTCACCGAGCTTTACTCGCTCATCGACTTCGACGGGGTCACCGGCACGTCCGCCGCCTCATCGACCCCCTACATCGACACCGGCGTCTTCGCCTTCTCCTATGGAAACACCGCCGCCGGGGAGCGGTTCATCGACGCCCAGTACTGGTCGGCCACCGGTTACGTCTCCACCACCATGAACGGCGAGGCGACCGCCTTCGGGGTCAACTTCGCCGACGGGCGGATCAAAGGGTATCCCCGGAACCGGATGAACGGTTTCGCCCTCTACGTCCGGGGGGCGACCGGGTACGGGAGCCACCGTTACGCCGACAACGGCGACGGGACCGTCACCGACGCCGCCACCGGGAGGATCTGGCAGAAGAACGACGACGGAACCGGGCGAAACTGGCGGGAGGCGTTGACCTACTGCGCCGACCTGACCCTTGGCGGCAGCGGCGACTGGCGTCTCCCCAACGCCAAGGAGTCGCAGGGGATTGTCGACTACACCCGTTCCCCCGGCGCCACCGGCTCTCCCGCCGCCGACCCGGTGTTCGGCTTCACCCGGATCGTCAACGGCAGGGGAGAGACCGACTATGGCTACTACTGGACCTCTACTACCCACCGGGACGGCCCGGCGAAAGGGGACGTGGCGGTCTATGTCGCCTTCGGGCGGGCCATGGGGTACATGCCCCCCGGCTACACCCTGATGGACGTCCACGGCGCGGGGGCGCAACGCTCCGACCCGAAGAGCGGCGATCCGGCCGATTATCCCCGGGGCCGGGGGCCGCAGGGGGATGTGATCGGGATCTACAACTTCGTCCGCTGCGTTCGCTGAGTTTGCAGGTGATTGAAATGCAAGCGCATCAAGGAAAAGCGCCTCCAGGGTAAAATTTCCCTCAAGCTTTTTTCGCCAAAGGCCGACGTATCAGGTGAGATGCCCGACCGGGGCGTGGGAGAGACGAACCGGTCAGATACGGGCGACACGCACTAACGGGAGGTGGGTCATGATGTCAGGAGTCGATTTCAGCGGCGTTTCAAACCGATACCAGACGGCGGCTTTCGACCGCCACGATTCCCCCCGCGCCTCCCAGACCGTCCCCGACGGCAAAAACGGGGACGTTCGTCTCGACTCCGTTTTCAAAGGGTTGGCCGACCAGCTCAAAGGGGCGCTCGACAGCCTCGGCCAACAGGGGCTCCCCTACGGCGTCACCGAAGTGACCGTCAACGCCTCCCTCCAGCGCAGCTTCGAAGCCTCGTATCAGGCCCAGGGCGCCGACGGGAGCAAGGTTTCCGCCTACCTGAAATCGCAGGAGAGCGTCAGCGTCTCCATGAGCTTCAAGCTCGACCAGGCCCAGAAGCTGGCCGAGGCCCACGCCGGAGCCGCCACCGACACCGGCCCCGAAGCCACCGCCGGACGGATCGCCGACTTCGCCATGAGCTTCTTCCCCGCCTACGCCAAACAGCATCCCGACATGAGTTACGAAGAGCAGGTCGACTCGTACCAGAAGATGGTGGAAGGGGCGGTTGATCAGGGGTTCAAGGAGGCGATGCAGATCCTCGGCGCCGTGCCGAAGGAGGTGGCCGACGGTATCCAGCAGACCCGCGACCTGGTCAACCAGAAGCTCTCCGGCATCTTCGAGTACATGAAGGGGCAGGGCGCCGACGCCGCCAAGGAGGCCATGCAGGGCGGGGGCTGGAAGGACTACGTGAAGAGCTACTACGAGCAGGCGGCGACGACCCCTGCCAAGCTCGACTGAAGACGGTCGCACGCGCCAACGCCCCGCAGCGATGCGGGGCGTTTCGTTTGACGAGCAACGCAAGGAAGCTCGCTACGGCATGCAGAGAACCCTTTTCGTCATGCGTAGCGGCTCTTTGCGCCCCTCGACCCCAGAGCGTCCGAAGGAGCGGCTCTTTGTCGAAGGGTGAGGAAACTCGCTACGGCGCGTAGCCGCTAGCCGAAGAAGTCGGGGGGAGACACCATCGTCTCCCTTTCGGTCTCTGTGCAGGCGCCGGTCAGGAGCCGGTCGCACCGCCGCTCCGTGCCGGTCCACACCTCCCCGTTGGCCAGCAACAGGCCCGAGCGGATCGCCTGCAAGCGGGAGATCGTCAGCCTGCGGGGCTCCTTTTTCGTCCCCTTCCTTCGGTGGACAAGAGCGCTCATAACCCCCTCCTCTCTCCATTAATATCGACCCCCGACATGAACGTGTAAAGTAGGGGGAGCGTACCGCAATACAGGAGTGAGAGATGCTCGACCGAAAACGGACCGCGTTGGTTGTCATCGACGTCCAGGTGAATCTCGTCGCCGTGATGGCGGGAAAGGAGCGGCTCGTGGACCAGCTCTCCCGGCTCATCCGGGGGGCGACCCTGATG
>JADGCD010000279.1 GCA_015229165.1 Nitrospinota bacterium
ACACCTACATGTCGCTGGTGCCGATCATCCAGCCTCCCATCATGCGCTGGCTCACCACCGAGAAGGAGCGCAAGATCAAGATGGAGCAGTTGAAGCCGGTGTCGCAGAAGGTGAAGATCATCTTCCCCATCGCGGTAAACATCGTCTGCATCCTGCTGCTCCCCTCGGCGGCGCCCCTGATCGGCATGCTGATGCTGGGGAACCTCTTCCGGGAATGCGGCGTCACCAAGCGGCTCCACGAGACCTCCGAGACCCATCTGATCAACGTCGTCACCATCCTTTTGGCGCTGGCGGTCGGGTCGTCCATGACCGCCGACACCTTCCTGACCGTCGAGACGATCAAGATCATCTGCCTCGGCCTTTTCGCCTTCGCCACCGCCACGGCGGGCGGGGTGCTGTTGGGCAAGCTGATGTCGGTGATGACCGGCGGCAAGGTGAACCCGCTCATCGGCTCGGCGGGGGTGTCGGCGGTGCCGATGGCCGCCCGGGTCTCCCAGAACGTGGGGCGGGAGGCCGATCCCCACAACTTCCTGCTGATGCACGCCATGGGACCCAACGTGGCAGGCGTCATCGGCACGGCGGTGGCCGCCGGGGTCTTCATGGCCCTCTTCGCCGAAGGGGACATGCAGATGATTCCGGGCCACACGCAACTGATCATCGAACGGGGGGCCGACATGCTCCGCTCCCTCCTGGGCATGGCGTAGGGGGAGGGGATCATGGAAAATCTTGGCGCTTCTCTGGTCGTAACGGTCATCGGCATGGGGGTCATCTTCCTTGTCCTCGGACTGCTGGAAGCCTGCATCTATATCCTCGTCTGGGCCTTCCCCTATGTGGCCCCGGCGGCGCCGAAGCCGAAGCCGGTTCCGGCCTCTGCGGGCGAGCAGGACACGGAGGTGGTGGCGGCCATCCAGACCGCCCTGACCCAGTACCTGAAAAAAGACCCGGGGAAGATCACCGTCCGCAAAGGGTGACCTCCCTTTCGGAAAGGGAACCGAAGTCCCGAAGCCCGGTCCTGAAAAGGGCCGGGTTTTTCTTTTCTTTGACGAGGCATGTTTTCAGGGGCCAAGGGAACTATATTGAGGGGGACAGCGTCATAAGGGTGAAGGCTTACCATCAAGGAGTACCGCCATGAACCGGCCACACGCGCGAGCGACTTTCGTTTCCCTTCTCATTTCGGGTCTCTTCGTCGGCGCGGTGGCCGCCGGATGCGGCGGAGGGGGGGGGAAGCTCCTCCACCCCCACCGACAACGGCGGCGGGGGTGGGACCAACGCCGGGTTCGTCTACCCGGCCTTCCTCGACGCCGACGGCGACGCCATCAACGATTACGCCGAAGAATCGACCCACACCCCCGGCGTGGCCTCCCTGACCATGGGAGCCGGGGCGGCGAATCATCCCTTCACCGACGCCAACGGCGACGGCGTCTGCGACTACGCCCAGAACGGCTCCCCCACCTGGCACGGGCCGGGCTACGTCGATAGCGACGGCGACGGCGTCTGCGACTACTGGCAGGAGGGAAACCCGCAGTACGGCATGGGGATGGGCATGACCTATCGCGACCGGAACGGCAACGGGATCAACGACGCCATGGAATCCCAGTGGCACCAGGGGAACGGACACGACTACACCGACCTGGACGGTGACGGGGTCTGCGACTACGCCCAGAACGGCGAGGGGATCGGCTGGCACGGCGACAATTACGTCGATGAAAACGGCGACGGCGTCTGTGACCACTGGGCCGACGGCGCCAAGGGAAACGGCGGACAGATGGGGTCCGCTGGACAGCCCCATGACCACGGCGGGAACGGCGGGAACGGTGGCTCCGGTATGCCGGGGAACGGGTGAACTGAGCGTCCCACGGCGCGGCGCCCCCTCAAGGGGGCGCCTTTTTTTGTGATAAGGTGGTGGCTAACGACGACAACCCCCAACGGGAACCATGAAACATCTCTTCATCGGCTGGGTCGTGACGGCCCTCCTCTGCCTGCTCCCCTCCCCCGGCGTCGCCCTCACCTTCCCCGACAAACCGACCGACGAACATTTCTGGGTCGATAACGCGGGAATCATCACCCCGGAGGCGGGCGCCGCCATCGACAAAATGGCCTTCGCCCTCTGGCAAGAACAGCAACTGCCGGTCTATGTGGTGACCATCCGGTCGCTGGCCGACTACGAGGCGAGCGGCTACTCCATCGAAGGGTACGCCGCCGACCTGTTCGACCAGTGGGGGATCGGCTCCAACGAGCGCAACTACGGGATGCTGCTGCTGGTCTCCGTGGGTGACCGGAAGGCCCGCATCGAGTTCGGCGCCGGGTTCGGCCGGGAGCATGACCGGCAGGCCGAAGACGTGATGCAGTCGCTGATCATCCCGAAGTTCAAGGGGGGCGACTATGCCACCGGGATCGTGGAGGGGGTCCGGGGAATGGACGCCATCGCCCGGGGGCTGGCCCTCCCGCAACCGAAGGCCCCCTGGTGGTTCTGGCCGGCGGTGATCGTCGGCGCCATCTTTTTGGGTTTGCTGATCTACAACCTGTTCAAGGCGGGGAAGGGGGGCTGGGCCTTTGCGCTGCTGGCGGCGCTGGCGGTGGCACTCTTCTTCATCCTGCGCAACGCCGGGT
>JADGCD010000280.1 GCA_015229165.1 Nitrospinota bacterium
AGGTGATTCCCAGATGCTGCGTATAGGCGCCGCAGACCTCCCGCCAGTGGGGATGGACGAGGTTCGAGAGGACGATCTTTTTCTTCCGGTTGATCCGGGTCGCCATGATGACCGCCTCCGCCAGCGCCGAGGCGCCGTCGTACATCGAGGCGTTGGCGATGTCCATGCCGGTCAGCGCCGCGACGTAGGTCTGGAACTCGTGGATCGCCATCAGCGTCCCCTGGCTGATCTCCGGCTGGTAGGGGGTGTAGGCGGTGAAGATCTCCGAGCGGAGCAACAGTTGGTCCACCGCCGCCGGGGTGTAGTGGGGATAACATCCCGCCCCGAGGAAGAGCCGCGACGGATGGACCGTGCCGTTGGCGTCGGCCAGCTCTTCCATGTGGTCGAACAGCTCCTGCTCGGCGTAGGCCTCGGGGATGGCGAGCCGATGGTCGATCCGGGCGGCGGGGGGGATGTCGGCGAAGAGGGTCGCCACGTCGGGCGCTCCGATGGCGGCCAGCATCTCCCGCTTGTCGCCGTCGGTCAGGGGAATGAAACGCACGGCCCGATTACCCTTTCACCAGCGAACGGTAGGCGGCGGCGTCCAGCAGTCCCGCCAGCGCGGCCGGGTCGGCCACCCGGATCTTGACCATCCATCCGGCGCCGTAGGGGTCTTTGTTCACCGCGGCGGGGTTGTCGTTGAGGCCGTCGTTGACCGCCGTCACCGCGCCCGCCACCGGGGCGTAGAGGTCGGAGACGGTCTTCACCGATTCGGCCACGCCGAACGACTCCCCGGCGACGAGGCTTCGCCCCGCGTCGGGCAGCTCCACGAAGACGATGTCCCCCAACTCCCCCTGGGCGAAGTCGGTGATCCCGACGGTGACGACGTCCCCTTCGAGACGGGCCCATTCATGTTCCTTGGTGTATTTCAGTTCGTTCGGGATGTTCATGCCAGGGCCTCCGGTTCGGACGTTTCGGTAGCGGATTCGGTTTCGGGCGCCGCCGCCGGGGCGGGCTCGGTTTTCTTCTTGACGCGGGAGGGGACGAACGACCCCTTCACCACTTCGGCGGGGAGGAGTTTGCCCCGGATATCGACGGCCAGAATCGTCCCCGGCTCGGCATGCATCGGCGCCACCAGCGCCATGGCGATTCCGCAGTCCAGCGTGGGGGAATGGGCGCCGGAGGTGACTTCGCCGATCACCGTCCCGTCGGGAGTCGTGACCGGGTAATGGCTTCGGGGAACCCCCCGCTCCAGCAACTTCAGGCCGACGGCCCGGGTCGGGATCCCGGCGGCCTTCTGGGCGACGAGCGCCTCTTTGCCGATGAACCCCCCCGGTTTGTCCATCTTCACGATCCAGCCGAGGCCGCATTCCAGCGGCGTCCGCTCGGCGGTGATGTCGTTGCCGTGCAGCGGGTAGCGCATTTCGAGCCGCAGGAGGTCGCGGGCCCCGAGGCCGATCGGCTTCACCTGCGCCCCTTTTCCCTTTTTCACGATCCGGTCCCATACGGAGGCGGTGTCGCGCCACGGGACGAACAGCTCGAAGCCGTCCTCACCGGTGTAGCCGGTGCGGGAGAGGAGGACGTTGGTCTCCTCGAACATGACGTGGCGGAAGGTGTAGTAGTCCATCCGGGAGAAGTCGGTGCGGACGAAGGGGCGTAGCGCCTGCGCCGAAAGCGGTCCCTGCACCGAGATCATCCCGTATTCCCGGGAGCGGTCCTCCACCTCGACGCCGCCGAAAAGGGCCGCCTGTCCGGTCAGCCAGTCGGCGTCCTTTTGCTGGTTTCCGGCGTTGACGCACAGCAGGAAGCGGTGGTCGCCGATCCGGTAGACCAGCAGGTCGTCGATGATCCCCCCCCTTTCGTTGAGCATCGCCGAGTACTGGATCTCCCCCTCGTCGAGCATGGTCGGGTCGTTGGTGGTGACCCAGGAGAGGAACTCCACGGCGCGGGGGCCCTGAATGTCGATCTCCCCCATGTGGGAGACGTCGAAGAGTCCGCACTTGTCGCGCACATGGTGGGTCTCTTCGATGATGGAGGCGTACTGGATCGGCATCTGCCATCCGGCGAACTCCACCATCTTGGCGCCGGCGGCTTTGTGGAGATCGAGGAGGGGGGTTTTCTTTGCGGTCACCGGCCCCTCCGGGAAGCGTCACTTTTGTTGCGTTTGCCCATCATTTTGTTTATTGTCTTGTCTTTTACCGCCGAAGTAAAGGACCCGCCCCCCCCGTGAGAGCCCGCACCGAGTACCTCTGGTTCCAGACGGGAAAGCGGCGCGAATACCTCAACATCACCGACCGGGTGGAACAGATCGTGGCCGCCTCCGGCGTCGCCGAGGGGATGGCTCTGGTGTCGGCCATGCATATCACCGCCGGGATTTGGGTGAACGACGCCGAAGAGGGTTTGCTGGCCGACATCGACCAGTGGCTCGACCGGTTGGCCCCCGAAGGGGTCGACTACCGCCATCACCGGACCGGCGAAGAGAACGGGGACGCCCACCTGAAGAGCCTTCTGGTCCACCATCAGGTGATTCTCCCCATAACCGCAGGGAAGCTCGATCTGGGGCCGTGGCAGCAGGTCTACTACGCCGAGTTCGACGGACAACGAAAAAAACGGGTCGTGGTGAAGG
>JADGCD010000281.1 GCA_015229165.1 Nitrospinota bacterium
GCCATCGACCCGGCGACCTTGAAGGCCATTTCCGACGAGTCGACCTCGTGGTACGAGCCGTCGTACAGTTTCACTTTGACGTCAACCATGGGGAACCCGGCGATGATGCCCCCCAGAAGGGCTTCCTGAATCCCCTTGTCGACCGCCGGGATGTACTCCCGGGGGATGACGCCGCCGACGACGCCGTTCTCGAAGAGGTACCCGGCGCCGGTCTCGTTGGGGGCGATTTCGATCCAGACGTGGCCGAACTGGCCGCGCCCGCCCGACTGGCGGACGAAGCGCCCTTCCTGCTTGACGGTGCCGCGTATGGTCTCGCGGTAGGCGACCTGCGGCTTGCTGACGTTGGCGTCGACGAAGAACTCGCGGCGGAGCCGGTCGACGATGATGTCGAGGTGGAGTTCGCCCATGCCGGCGATGATGGTCTGGCCGGTTTCGTGGTCGACGGAGACCTTGAAGGTCGGGTCTTCCTTGGCCAGCTTGCCCAGGGCGTCGGAGAGCTTGTCGTGCTCGGCCTTGGTCTTGGGCTCGATGGCGATGTGGATGACCGGCTCGGGGAAGACCATCGATTCGAGAATGACCTTGCCGTTCTCGGTGCAGATGGTGTCGCCGGTGATGGTGTCCTTCAGCCCGACGGCGGCGGCGATGTCGCCGGTGCGGATCTCCTTGATCTCCTCGCGCTTGTTGGCGTGCATCTTCAGGATGCGGCCGATCCGCTCTTTCTTCCCCTTGGTGGTGTTGACGACCGCGGAGCCGGCGGAAAGCTCGCCCGAGTAGACGCGCAGGAAGCAGAGGGTGCCGACGAAGGGGTCGGTGATGATCTTGAAGGCGAGCGCGGAGAAGGGCTCGCTGTCGTCGGGCTTGCGCTCGATTTCGATTTCGGGGTTATCGACGTCGATCCCTTTGATGGGGGGGATGTCCAGCGGCGAGGGCATGTAGTCGACCACGGCGTCCAGAAGGCCCTGAACCCCCTTGTTCTTGAAGGCGGAGCCGCAGAAGACGGGGATCATCTTGAGGTGGATGACCCCTTTGCGAATGGCGCCCTTGAGTTCGGCTTCGGTGATTTCGCCGGTCTCGAGATATTTCTCCATGACGACGTCGTCGTTCTCGACGGCCGCTTCGACCAGGATTTCCCGCAACTCTTCGGCCTGATCCTGAAGTTCGGCGGGAATGGCCTCGGTCCGGAAGGTGGAGCCGAGTTTGTCGTCATCGCTGTAGATGACCGCTTTCATGGTGACCAGGTCGATGAAGCCGGTGAAGGCGTCCTCCGACCCGATGGGAACATGCATGGCGATGGCGTTGTGCCCGAGGCGCTCGCGGATTTCGCCGACGACCCGGAAGTAGTCGGAGCCGATCCGGTCCATCTTGTTGACGAAGGCGATCCGGGGAACGTGGTACTTGTCGGCCTGGCGCCAGACGGTCTCGGACTGGGGCTCGACGCCGCCCACGGCGCAAAAGACGCCGACGGCGCTGTCCAGAACACGCAACGACCGCTCCACCTCGACGGTGAAGTCGACGTGACCGGGGGTGTCGATGATGTTGATGTTGAAGTCGCGCCACATGGCCGAGGTGGCGGCTGAGGTGATGGTGATCCCCCGTTCCTGCTCCTGGGGCATGTAGTCCATGACGGCGGTCCCTTCGTGGACTTCGCCGATCTTGTGGGTGATGCCGGTGTAAAACAGGACGCGCTCGGTGGTGGTCGTCTTACCGGCGTCAATGTGGGCCATGATGCCGATGTTGCGAAGCCTCTCGAGCGGATACTTGCGGGCCATGTCTCTCGTTCTCTTATCGGATGACGGTCGCTTCGGGAGCGCCGGTTACCACTTGTAGTGGGCGAACGCCTTGTTGGCGTCGGCCATGCGATGGGTCTCTTCTTTTTTCTTCACTGCGGCGCCGGCCCGGTTGGAGGCGTCCAGCAGTTCGCCCGCCAGCTGGTTGTGGTATCCCCGCTCGCCCCGTTTCCGGGAGGAGGAGATGATCCAGCGGATGGCCAGGGCGACGCGGCGCTCCGGCTTGACCTCGACGGGGACCTGGTAGGTCGACCCGCCGACGCGGCGGCTCTTGACTTCGAGGGAGGGCTTCACGTTGTCCACGGCGTAGGTGAAGACTTCCATCGGATCCCGTTTGCTCTTCTGGGCCACAATGTCCAGCGCCCGGTAGACCAGGTTTTCGGCCAGACTCTTCTTGCCCCGCTTCATGACGACGTTCATGAACCGGGAAAGAAGGACGCTGTTGAATTTCGGATCGGGGTTGACTCCCCGTTTGGCTACTTCTCGTCTGCGCGGCATCTTGTGGCTTCCTCTTTATTTCTTCTTCTTGGCCGCAGGCTGGCCCGGCTTGGGCCGCTTGGCGCCGTACTTGGACCGCCCCTGGCGGCGGGCGTCGACCCCGAGGGTGTCGAGCGTTCCCCGGATGACGTGGTACCGGACGCCGGGAAGATCCTTCACGCGGCCCCCGCGGATCAGCACGATGGCGTGTTCCTGAAGGTTGTGCCCCACGCCCGGGATGTAGGAGGTCACCTCGTAGCCGTTGGTCAGCCGCACGCGGCAGACCTTCCGGAGCGCCGAGTTGGGCTTCTTCGGGGTCGAGGTGTAGACACGGACGCA
>JADGCD010000282.1:0-711 GCA_015229165.1 Nitrospinota bacterium
CCCGCATGGTCCGCACCAGCTCGTAGGGCGCCTCGTCCCCCGTCAGGTTCGACGTATCGACCGCGTAACGCCCGCTCCCCTCGTCGGCGCACACGGTTCTCCGGAAAAAAGGGCTCCCCCCATGATACGGGAAGGGGGGGAGCAAAAGATGTTGAAATATCCGAAAAATCTGTTATCCTTTTTCGTTTCGACAGACCAACGATCCTTTTATTGGCGAAGGACCACGAGAACGATGAAAAAAGACATCCATCCCGAGTATGTGGAAAGCGTCATCCACTGCGCCTGCGGGACCGAAGTGAAGACGCGCGGCGTGGAGCCCCGGATCTCCGTGGACATCTGCTCCTCCTGCCACCCGTTCTACACCGGCAAGCAGAAGCTGATCGACACCGCCGGGCGGATCGAGAAGTTCAACCGCCGCTACGCCAAGACCCAGGCCGCGAAGTAACCGGCGCACGCCGGGACTTCGCCAGAGGTCTTCGCACGACGACCGCCGTCTTCGCCGACTCGGGCGTGACCGGTCCGGGCCGTTCATCACGCACGTTCAAAAGGCTCAACCATGCGCCAGACGCTCGAGGCGTTAGCCCGCCGGTTCGAACAGCTCAACGAGAAGATGGGGGACCCCTCCGTCGTCTCCGACCGGGCGGCCTTCGAAAAGCTGGCCCGGGAGCACGCCGACCTGCGCGACGTGGCCGCCGAATACGCCCGCCTGAA
>JADGCD010000282.1:737-2588 GCA_015229165.1 Nitrospinota bacterium
TGGCCGGGGCCAAGGGGGTCATCCGGGACGACGCCGACCCGGAGATGGTCGAGCTGGCCGAGGCGGAAGTCGCCGAACTGGCCCCGAAGATCGAAGCGCTGGAGCGGTCGCTTCGGCTCATGCTCCTCCCCAAGGACCCCAACGACGAGAAAAACGTCATCCTCGAAATTCGGGCCGGAACCGGCGGGGACGAGGCGGGGCTCTTCGCCGCCGACCTTTTCCGCATGTACTCACGGTACGCCGAACTCCAGCGGTGGAAGGTGGATATCCTCTCCGCCAGCGAGACCGGCGTCGGGGGATACAAGGAGATCATCTGCTCCGTCACCGGGCGGGGCGCCTACTCCCGGCTGAAATACGAAAGCGGCGTCCACCGGGTCCAGCGGGTTCCCGACACCGAGACCCAGGGGCGCATCCACACCTCCGCCGTCACCGTGGCCATCCTCCCGGAGGCCGAGGAGGTGGAGGTCGACCTCGACCCCAACGACCTCAAGATCGACGTCTACCGGTCCTCCGGCTGCGGCGGCCAGTCGGTCAACACCACCGACTCGGCGGTCCGGATCACCCACCTCCCCACCGGGCTGGTGGTGGCCATGCAGGACGAAAAGAGCCAGCACAAGAACAAGGCCAAGGCCATGCGGGTGCTTCTCTCCCGGCTGCAAGACCTGCGGGAGCAGGAGGAGGCGGCCAAGCGCTCCTCCGTCCGCAAAAGCCAGGTGGGCAGCGGCGACCGCTCCGAGCGGATACGGACCTACAACTTCCCTCAGGGGCGGGTCAGCGACCACCGTATCAACCTGACCCTCTACAAGCTCGACGCCTTCGTGAACGGGGCGCTGGACGAGATGATCGACTCCCTCAACTTCGCCGCGCAGGAGAAGTCCCTCCGGGAGCAGGGGGTGGCCGCAGAGTGACCGGCGACTACCGCGCCGCCGTCACCTGCGGCGCCGAGCGGCTCAAAGGGCTCTCCGCCACGCCACGCCTCGACGCGGAACTGCTGCTGGCCCACGTCGCCGGAACCGACCGGACCGGCGTCGTCACCCGGGGGGCCGCCCCCCTTCCCTCCGACGTCGCCGACCGCTTCCGCGCCCTGCTCGAACGGCGCCGCGCCCTGGAGCCGGTGGCCTATCTGGTGGGGGAGCAGGAGTTCTACGGACGCCCCTTCACCGTCACCGGCGCGGTCCTTATCCCCCGCCCCGAGACCGAAGGGCTCGTCGAAGCGGCGCTGGCCCGGGGGGGGGCGAAACCTCGCCGGGTGGCCGACATCGGGACCGGCTCGGGCTGCATCGCCGTGACGCTGGCCTGCGAACGCCCGGCATGGGAGATCGTCGCCGTCGACCTCTCCCCCGCCGCGCTGGCCGTGGCGCAGGCAAACGCCCGCCGCCACGGCGTCGACCGGCGGATCGCTTTCGTCCAGGGCGACCTCGTGGCCCCCCTCGACGGGACGTTCGACCTGATCGTCTCCAACCCCCCCTACGTCGCCGACGACGCCCCCACGGTGGCCGAAGGGGTCCGCCGTCACGAACCGGCGCTGGCCCTTTTCGCCGGGGCCGACGGGCTCGACCTGATCCGGCGGCTCGTGACCGATGCCCCCCCTCGCCTCGCGCCGGGGGGGTGGCTGCTGATGGAGATCGGCGATGCGCAAGGCGAGGCGGTTCGGGGTATCATTGACGACGCCGGATCGTATGAGTCGGCGGTTATCACGCACGACCTCGCCGGGCTCGCCCGGATCGCGCAGGCCCGTCGCAAAGAATAGAGGAACGGATCGAGTGGACCTCATCATGATCGAAGGGGGTGTCCCCCTCCATGGCCGGGTGGCCGCCTCCGGGGCGAAAAACGCCGCCCTTCCCCTGTTCG
>JADGCD010000283.1 GCA_015229165.1 Nitrospinota bacterium
ACATCCTGAACTTCGAGAAGGACTTTCCCGACGCCCACGTCACCAAGCTGGAGCACGGCTACACGAAAGACTTCACCGTCTACGACGCCCGGGATCAGGAGCGGCTCATCAAAGCGGTTCTGACCGAACTGGGGCTGGCGGAGAAGGACTTTCCGGCCCGGCAGGTGGGCGCGTTCATCTCCCGGTTCAAGAACCGGCTTCTCGGCCCGGCGGAGGCGGAGAAAGAGGTGAGCGTCGACAAGAACCGGGAATATCTCCTCGCCTTCCAGAAATACGAGACCCGTCTGCGGCAGGCCCGCTGCATGGACTTCGACGATCTGCTGGGGAAATCGGTCCTTCTCCTCCGGGAGAACGGGGACGTGCGGGAGTATTACCGCTCCCGGTTCAAATACCTTCTGGTGGACGAGTTTCAGGACACCAACGCGGCGCAGTACGAGCTGATCCGGCTCCTCCTCAACGAACAGCGCAACATCTGCGTGGTGGGGGACGACGACCAGTCGATCTACCAGTGGCGCGGGGCCGACATCGGCAACATCCTGAACTTCGAGAAGGACTTTCCCGACGCCCACGTCACCAAGCTGGAGCAGAACTACCGCTCCACCGGCGCCATCCTGAAAGGCGCCACCGCCGTCGTCCGCCGCATCCGGGAGCGGAAAGAGAAAACCCTCTGGACCGAGAACGCCGACGGAAGCCGCATCGTCCTCTACACCGCCCACGACGAGACCGACGAGGCCCGCTGGATCGTGGCGACGCTGGTGGGGCTCATCCGGGGGATCGGCCATCCCCTCTCCGAGATCGCCCTCTTCTACCGGACCAACAGCCAGTCCCGGGCCATCGAAGAGGCGTTGCGCGGCGAGGGAATACCCTACGTCGTCTACGGCGGGCTGAAGTTCTACGAGCGCAAGGAGATCAAGGATCTGCTGGCCTACTTCCGGGCGGCGCAGAACCTGGCCGACGTCGTCTCGTTCAAGCGGATCGTCAACACCCCGCCGCGCGGGCTGGGGGGGGTCACCATCGAGCGGCTGGAAGAGGCGGCCCGCGAACGGGGGCTCTCGTTGGCGGAGACGCTGGACGAGGTGGAGTCGATCGTCGATTTGAACAGCGGCGCCAAAAAGAAACTGACGGAGTTTCGCGACATTCTGGCCGCCGTCCGGCGGTTGGCGAACGAACCGGCCATGACCGCCGCCAAGGCCTTCGACGAGGCGATGACCGCCACCGGCTACCTTGCGTGGCTGGCCACCGAGGAGACCAGCGAGGCCCGCTCCCGCATGGAGAACCTGGAGGAGCTGGTGAGCGCGGCGGAGGATTACGCCGAGCGGACCGGCGATCCGTCGGTGGCCGGATTCTTGGACCAGGCGGCGCTGGTGGCCGACGCCGACGCGGTGGACGAGGCGACCGGCGCGGTGAAGCTGATGACGGTTCACATCAGCAAGGGGCTGGAGTTCGACGCGGTCTTCGTCACCGGGCTGGAGGAGAACGTCTTCCCCCACGCCCGCAGCAAGGAAGACCCGTCGCAGATGAGCGAGGAGCGCCGCCTCATGTACGTCGCCATGACCCGGGCGCGCAAGCGGCTCTTCCTGACCCACGCCCAGCGGCGGCGGACCTTCGGCGTCTACACCGACAACCTCCCCTCCCGCTTTCTGGCCGACCTTCCGGCGGAGCTGCTGGAGCGGGAGATCTCCCGCGAGGCGGTCCGCCCCGGCGCGACCTTCACCCCCACGCTCGACCCGGCGCCGACGTCGGTCCCCTATGCGCTGGCGCGCGCCGGGACAGCGTCCGCCCGCCCCGCCCCGAAGGTGACGGAGGAGGGCTGGAAAATCGGCGACAAGGTGAGCCATCCGACGTTCGCCGTGGGGAAGATCATGGGAATCGAGGGGAGCGGCGAGAAAGCCAAACTGACGGTCTACTTCCCCCGGTTCGGCGAGAAGAAGCTGGTCAAAAAATTCGCCAACCTCACGAAAGCCTGAGCGGACATGAAACATCTGGCCGCCATCCTCGCCGACATCAAGGTGCAGCACACCATTTTCGCCCTGCCGTTCGCGGTGATGGCCGCCTTCGTGGCGGCGAAGGGCTTTCCCGGCTGGGGGCTGTTGGGGCTGATAACGCTGGCGATGGTCTTCGCCCGGTCGTCGGCCATGGCCTTCAACCGGCTGGCCGACGAGAAGTTCGACCGGGAGAACCCCCGCACGAAACAGCGCGCGCTGGTGGCCGGGGAGGCGACACAGGTGGCCTACATCGTGTTCATCCTCGTCACCGGCATGGGCTTCATCGTCACCTGCGGGGCCATCAATACGCTGGCGCTGACTCTCTCCATCCCGGCGCTCATGATCGTGTTCCTCTACTCCTACACCAAGCGGTTCACCCCCTACAGCCACTTCTTCCTCGGGGCGGCGCTGGCGCTGGCGCCGGTGGGGGCGTGGGTGGCGGTCACCGAGTCGGTCCCGGCGGCGGCGCTCCTGCTGGGGGGGGTGGAGTAGACGTTGAGCCCTTCGGCCCGCTTCATGTCGGCGTCGACCTTGCGCTTGATCTTTTTCTTCAGCTCGTCGGTGAAGGTGACTGAGGGAAGTTTCTCC
>JADGCD010000284.1:0-1652 GCA_015229165.1 Nitrospinota bacterium
ATCCAGGAAATCGGTCTGCTCAACCCCATCACGGTCATCCCCTTCAGGACTTTCGACGCCTCCAACGGCGATGAGCAGTTCCAGTTGATCGCCGGCCATCACCGCCTCGAAGCCTGCCGGCAGGTCGGCATGACCGAGATCGAGGCCCGCGTGGTCACCGCCCATGAGGTGGATCAGAGATTGGCCGAGATCGACGAGAACCTGTGCCGGGCGGAGTTGAGCCAATTGGAGCGCGCCGAACACTTGAAGGAGCGGAAAAACCTCTACGAGATGAAGCACCCGGAGACCAGGCATGGAGGTACTCCTGGGCAGGCTGGCGGGGGAAAGAAAGCGAAAGATGCCAATTTGGCGTCTTTCGCCCAGGACGCCTCATGCCGGACCGGTGAGAGCAAGAGGAATATCCATCGCGCTGTCCGCCGTGCCGACAAGATTGACCCCGAAGTCCGGGACCAGATCCGGGACATCGACGCTATTGCCAACAACGCATCGGAGCTTGATGCCCTCGCCAGCATGGGTGCGAAGGAGCAGAAGGCAGCGGTCCGGTCCGTCGTCGAAGGCAAGGCGCACAGCGTGCGGGAAGCGGCAGGGCTGAAATCAAAGGCATCTCCGAGTTCCCGCACCAGGGCTGCCGCTTCCTCAAAAGCCCCCGCATCACAGCGTTCATCCAAGGCGGACGAGTGGCAGAAGCGAGCCGCCGAGGCTGAGGAACGCCTCCATGACCAGGACATCACCATCGCCGCGCTGAAAGAGGAACTCGCGGCCCTGCAGGAGCAGATCCGCACTCGGGGCTCCCAGCCCCAGGTCATGAACGGCTCCCTGCTGCGGAAGATGCTCGACCAGCTTGCTGACGATCTCTCCAGAGATCCGGTTGAACTCCCTGCCGACATTTTACGGGGCATGCATGACCAGCTTCTCACCACCGTGGCGGTGATTGAGAGGGCCATGACCCGGTTGAGCCTGCAAACCACTTGAATTGGAGAATGACCATGAACGAACCCATCACCCTCGACCATCTGCGGCGCATGCCCATGGGGGACGTAGCCGCCCTGGATCCGGTCACGCTGGCCGGGCTTCAGGATCAGGCCAACGTCGCCCTCGAACGGGCCAAGAGCATCAAGGATCTGCTCGACGGCGTCCTCTCCCGCCGCTACGCCGACCGCGCCGCCATGCTGCGCCAGGAGATCGGCAAGGATTTCGGCTCCATCCGCTTCGACGACGGCGATGTGCAGGTGGTGGCGGATCTGCCCAAGCGTCCGGTCTGGGACCAGAAGCGTCTGGGCGAGATCGCAGAACGCATCCGCCGCGCCGGCGAGGACCCCGCCGAATACGTGGAGACCACCTACAAGGTCGCCGAGCGCAAGTTCACCGCCTGGCCCCAGAACATCCGCGAGGCGTTCGAGGCGGCACGCACCCTCAAGGCCGGCAAGCCCACCTTCAAGCTGTCGGTGGCCGAACGGGAGGCGGTGGCATGAGTGGGCTGCCCATCATCAGCGCCGACCAGCGGCTGGCGGAACAGCGGGGTTCGAAGGGCGTTGTCCTGGGAATATCCGGCATCGGCAAAACCTCGCTTCTGTGGTCGCTCAATCCGGAGACCACCCTGTTCTTCGACCTGGAGGCCGGCGACCTGGCCGTGGAGGGCTGGCCCGGCGACA
>JADGCD010000284.1:1710-2566 GCA_015229165.1 Nitrospinota bacterium
GACCCAACCCGGCCCTGCGCGACGAGCAGTCGTTCAGCCAGGCCCACTATGACCGGGTTCTGCAGAAGTACGGCGATCCCGGCGTTCTGGCCAAGTACCAGACCATCTTCGTCGACAGCATCACGGTGGCCGGACGGCTCTGCTTCCAGTGGTGCAAGGGGCAGCCACAGGCGTTCTCGGAGAAGACCGGCAAGCCGGACCTGCGGGGAGCCTACGGCCTGCACGGGCAGGAGATGATCGGCTGGATCACCCACCTCCAGCACACCCGCAACAAGAACGTCTGGTTCGTAGGGATCCTCGACGAGAAGACCGACGACTTCAACCGGCGCTTTTACGCCGCCCAGATCGAGGGGGCGAAGACCGGGCTGGAACTGCCCGGCATCGTCGACCAGGTCATCAGCATGGTGGAGATGAAGCCCGAGGAAGGCCCGTCCTACCGCGCCTTCGTCTGCCACACCCTCAACCCCTGGAGCTATCCCGCCAAGGATCGCAGCGGACGGCTCGACATGATCGAGGAGCCCCATCTGGGACGCCTCATGGAAAAAATCCGGCAACCGGCAAGACCGGTGGCGGAAAGGCTCAGCTTCGAACGCCCTGAGAAAGTGACCGAAGCGGCCCCCGCCACCGGCGCACCCGCCACCACGCAAATGACGACAGGAGCTTGAACAGCATGAACGCCAATTGGACCGACTTCAACGACGCCGATTCCCAATCCTCCTACGACCTGATCCCCAAGGGGACCATCGCCCCGGTGCGCATGACGATCAAGCCCGGCGGCTACGACGATTCCAACCGGGGCTGGACCGGCGGCTACACCACCCGCAACGCCGAGACCGGCTCGGTCTACCTGAGCTGC
>JADGCD010000285.1:0-2309 GCA_015229165.1 Nitrospinota bacterium
GGCGTTCATGGCGGCGGTCAGTTGGATCTCCCCCTTGGCGTCGGGCGCCGTGCGGGCCAGATAGTCGAACAGCTCCGGCGAGAAGACGTAGCGGCCGGTGATGGCAAGGTTCGACGGGGCGTCTTCGGGGGCCGGTTTCTCCACCATGCTGGTGACGGTCCGGACCGTTCCGGTCGCCTCCGTGGCCGCCACGATGCCGTAGGAGGAGACCGCCGACCGGGGAACCTCCTCCACCGCCATCACCGACTGTCCCCGCTCCTCGAAAACGTCCAGCAGCTGGCGCAGCGCCGGACGGTGGGGGGCATGGTAGATGTCGTCGGGAAGCATGACGGCGAAAGGCTCCGGCCCGAACAGGTCCCGGGCCAGCGCGATGGCGTGTCCCAGCCCGTGCGGCTTCTTCTGGCGGATGGAGACCACTTCCAGCAGGTCGGTGATCTCCCGGACCATGGCCAGCCGTTTGGCGTCTTCCTTCCCTTCCAGCAAAAGCTCCAGCCCCAGCGACCGGTCGAAGTGGTCCTCGATGGCCTGTTTCCCCTTGGCGGTGATCAGGATGATCTCCTTGATGCCGGAGGCCAGCGCCTCCTCCACCGCGTACTGGATCAGCGGCTTGTCCACCAGCGGGAGCATCTCTTTCGGCACCGACTTGGTGGCCGGAAGAAAACGGGTTCCCATTCCGGCCACGGGAAGGATCGCCTTGGTGACGGCCATGAAGTCTCCTGAGCTGGTGAGAAAGGATTGAAAAGACGCGCTGTATACGGCAAGCTTTCCGAATGTACCGCACTCGTCGGCGCAAGTCAAACACCCTTCGATATGATACAATCCCCCCTGTGTCGGATGTCTTTCGCCCCCTCCCCGGAGCGGGCGCCCCCTGCGACCCGGAGGATCGTCGGCGCCATGCCCGAGATACGCAAAGACCCGGTGGTGGATCGTTGGGTGATCATCGCCGCCGAGCGGAACCGGCGCCCCTTCTCTCCCCGTTCCGCCGCCGCCCCGGTGGAGGCCGACCCGGCCTGTCCCTTCTGCCCCGGCGCCGAACACGAGACCCCGCCGGAAGTCTATGCCGTCACCGAGGGGCTCCGCCTTCCCGACACCCCCGGGTGGCGTCTGCGGGTGGTGCCGAACAAGTTCCCCGCCCTCGGCGGCGAGGGGCCGGTGGAGGAGGTGGGGATCGCCGGCCTCTCCCGGGCGGTGTCGGGGGTCGGGTTCCACGAGGTGATCATCGAGACCCCCGACCATTTCACCCCCTTCGCCCGGCTTGCGCCGGAGGAGATCGCCGAAGTCCTGCTGGCGGTGAAGCGCCGCTTCCTCCACTACAAGAGCGACCCCCGGATCGTCTCCGCCCAGTTCTTCAAGAACCAGGGGCCCGAGGCGGGGGCGTCGCTGGCCCACACCCATTGCCAGATCATCGCCATGCCGATGGCGCCCCACCGGCTGGCCGAAGAGCTGGCCGGCGCCCGGGCGGCCCACGACCGGCTGGGGGGGTGCGTCTACTGCCGGGCCATGGAGGAGGCGCTGCTGGCGGGCGACCGGATCGTGGAGGACGGAGAGGATTATCTGGTCTACGCCCCCTGGGCGCCCCGCTTTCCCTTCGAGACCTGGATCGCCCCCATGAGCCACCGCCCCCGGTTCGAGGCGATGGAGGACGACGAGCTGATCGCCCTGGCCCGGACGCTGAAGCGGACGCTGGCCCGGCTCGACCGGGCGCTGGGGGGGGCGCCCTATAACATGGCGCTGGCTTCCGCCCCCTTCGACGCGGGGAGTCCCGACTGGTATCATTGGCGGCTGGAGATCCTGCCGGTGACCGCGCGCCCCGCCGGGTTCGAGTGGGGGTCCGGTTTTTTCATCAACGCGACCCCGCCCGAAGAAGGGGCCGCCCTCTTGCGTACCGTGTGACCCGATGACCCCCAACCGTTCCCTGACCATCGTGATGGCCGCCAGCGAGGCGGTCCCCTTCTCCAAGACCGGCGGCCTGGCCGACGTGGCGGGCGCCCTCGCGGTGGCGCTGGCCCGCCGGGGGCATGCGGTCCACCTCTTCGTCCCCCTTTACCGGATGACCGACCGGCGACGGTTCGGGATCCCGGCCCGGGGGAAGGGGGTGACGGTCCCGATGTCGACCCGGAAGGTGGAGGGAAAACTCCTTTCCGTCGTCCACGAAGGGGTGAACGTCCATTTCGTCCAGCAGGACCGCTACTACGACCGGGAGGCCCTTTACCACACCCCGGCGGGAGACTATCCCGACAACCTGGAGCGGTTCGTCTTTTTCTGCAAGGCGATCCTCGCCGGCATCCTGAAGCTGGGGCTGACCCCCG
>JADGCD010000285.1:2324-2543 GCA_015229165.1 Nitrospinota bacterium
CCCGACGTCGTCCACGCCAACGATTGGCAGACCGCGCTGCTGCCGGTCTACCTGCGCCACACCGAAGCGGCCCACCCGGTCCTCGGCCGGGCCGGGACGGCGTTGACCATCCACAACATGGGCTATCAGGGGCACTACTGGCCCATGGGATGGCACCTGACCGGGCTCCCCTGGAGCCTGTACACCCCCGGGGGCCTGGAGTTCTACGGCAAGATCAAC
>JADGCD010000286.1 GCA_015229165.1 Nitrospinota bacterium
CCCACCGTCTCGAACGTCCCCCCCTCGAACGAGGGGCGCGTCAGGTCGAGCTGCCCCTCCAACGCGACCCGGAACGTCTCCCGCTCCCCCGCGACCGGCAGCAGGTCGGCGATCCCCTTCCCGATGGCATCGACGGCGATGACGCCGAACAGCTTCTCGGCGGTGACGTTCCAGTAGGTGATTCTTTGTTGGTCGTCGACCAGGGCCACCCCGTCCCGGGCGGCGGTGGTGATGGCCCGGGCCTGCACGCCGGTCATCAGCGAACTCTCTACCGCCAGCCCCAGCTCCGAAAGGGCGATGGTGGCGAAGATCAGGCAGGGGGAGGCGTCGGGGCGGTCAAGCCGGATCACCAGAATCAGCCCCCAGCAGGCGTAGGGTTGCCGCTTGCTGCGGAAATAGCCGTGGATCGAGACCGGCCCCTCCCCGGCCATGGCCCGCCCGATGGCCTGATAGAGCTTGGCCATGTCGTCGTCGGGGGCGGAGGCGAAGGTGTTGGCGTTCATGGTGACCGCCTGCTCGTAGGTCACGGCGTTGTGGAAGCAGAAGAAAGTGTTGGCGAAGCGAATTTCCCCCACCGGTTCGCTGTCGCAGACCATGACCCCGATGTTCCTGAGGTTGTCGAGAATCGCCTTCAGGAAGTCCCGCTCCCGCCGGGCTTCGGCCACGGCCGGGTCGGATTCGTCGGGGCGCCGCCGCGGTTCGGGAGCGGGGGAGAGCCACCCGGCGTTGGCCAGCGGATTCCCCATCGTGTCCAGTTCGTCGGCCAGTCCCAGTCCCCCCAGGTCGATGGTGACGAAGAGGAGTTTCGGGGCGTGATCGGGGCAGTCGAGGCGGCTGACCAGCAGGAGCCCTTTTACCGGCGCGCTCCCCTCCCGGTGGCCCCGGGGCCGGAACCCGGCCCGAACCCTCACCGGCCCCTCCCCCGCCAACGCCCGGTCAATGGCCCGGTCGATGGCGCCCCGGTCGTCGTCGGGGAGGCTGGCGAAGTCGTAGGCGTTCATGCCGACCGCCTGTTCCGGCGTGACCCCGTTGTGGTCGCAGAAGAAGCGGTTGGCGAAGCGAACCTCCCCCAACGGCTCGGTGTCGGTCACCAGCACGCTGACATGGGGAAGGGAGTGGAGGATGGAGCGCAGGAACGCCCCTTCCCGACGAAGGGAGGCCAACGGGACGGAGAGCGAATCGTCGGACGTCATGGCGGAACCTGAGCGGATGCATTGCCAAATTACGCCGGACCGATCGGTCGCCCACCCCCTCGGCTCGGTACTGCCGTTACCGCCAACATACCCCTTTTGCCCTACCGGCCCCAAAGGGAATTGTTAGGTACGGTTTGCACCGAATCGTTACGTGCAGCGAGGGCCGAAACCGCACTGCGGCCCGCTACGCCCAGGCGCCATACCGCAGCATCAGGTCGCCGGACATGCCGACCCGCCCGTCGTCCCGGCGAAAAGTCGACGACTGGGCCAGCCGGTCCCCCCCGTCGGTGGCGCCCGAAGCTTCGGCGTAGGCCACCCGGATGGCGGCGATCCCCGCCTGCGACAGCGTGCGGGTGTTGGCCACTTTCAACCCCTCCCCCGCCCCCGTCACGAGCCGCAGGTCGCCATAGACCGGGTCTTTGGCGTCGATCCAGCCGTTGCCGTCGGCGTCGTGGCGGGCCAGGTCGGCGTAGCCATTGACGGCGCCGCTCCGGTCGCCGAACAGCTCCCGCCCCGAAGAGATCACCCCGTCGCCGTCGGCGTCCCGGGCCAGAAAGGCGTCTCCCCCGGCGACGAACGAACTCCGGTCGGCCACCCCGTCTCCGTTGAGATCGAAGGACGCCCCCTCCTCCACGCCGGTGGTGGAGAGACGCCCGTCGCCATTGAGATCGAGCGCCAGCGGATCGGCCTCCTGTGTGGTCTGGGTCACCGAGACCGACACGGACGTCTCCTGCCGGACGCTGACCGCAACAGCCACGTCGCCGGCGCCGGGCGCCGGGGGCGGCGTCGGCGCCCCGTCGGCTGGCGGCTGGCCGGAGAGATCGACCCGATCTTCCTCCAAAGGCTCGACATTGAGGCAGCGGCGGATCAGCTCCAGCTCTTTGACGACCCGCTCCCCGGCGATGCGAATGGCCTCCCCCCGGTCGCCGGACGGACGGGGGGCGTTGGCGGACAGGCTCATGTCCATGACGTTTCTCCCACAGAACTCCCTCCCCTTTCATCGGCGCCACCTGGCGAAATCTGAGCGGCGTCGGACAAAACGAGAACCGCTTGTCGCCCGCGCCGGTAGCCGGTATACTGTTCCCATCCCGGGAGCCGCAAAACACCTTGAATATACATCCCTTCCAATTGTTCCTCCGCCGCACGGCAGGGCCGCTGGCGCTGTTGTCGGCGATGACCCTCTTCTGCCCCTCTTCCGTCCGGGCGGAGGACGCCTACATCCTCGACGTTCTGCGGGGGCCCGACGTGAATGCGCAGGTGACGGTGTCGGCCCGCCTCTATGGCCCCTTCACCGACGACGATATCCGCGAGACCATCGCCTCGGCGCGCCGGTGA
>JADGCD010000028.1 GCA_015229165.1 Nitrospinota bacterium
TGAAGAGTTCGACGAACCGGGCCCAGGCGTCGTCGTCCCCCTCCTCCATGAGGCGTATCAACTCCCGGTCGGCGGCCAACCGGGCGGCTTTTTCGTCGGTTTCGGTCATCGGGAGATGATACCTCTTCCGAAGCCGGTTTGTTGTGTGGAGGGGCTCTTTTTTTGGGCGCGACCGGTTTGAAAGGGGGCGGGCGTCGCCGGGGGGGGGGGATGCGGTTGCATTTTCCTCCCGCGATGCGCTATATTTCCACTAATGGACAGTTATGCCCGTTCAGGCCTGTCCGGACGGAACAACCCTCGGGCGGGGGGATTGAAGGGCGATGTACGGAGTGAGTGAAGAAACCGAAATTGAGTGGGAAGCGCCGAGCAAGTTCCTTTGCTGCGTGCGTCTTCTCGACGGGGCGGCGTCATACATGGGGGTGGCCCATGTCCTTGGCGTGGCCCTGGACGACACCCGTCCCACCGGGTTGAAAGTCTCCCTGCATCCCCCGCTTCTCCTGACGGCGGGGATGCCTGTGGTGGCGCAGTTTCTCGACTGCGAGACCGCCCGCAAGAGCCACCCGGAAATCGCCGGACACCGGATGCCGGGCGTCGTTCGGGAGGTTTCGGAGACGGGGGACGAGGCGGTCATCACCTTCGCCCCGGCCCCCTGAACGGCGTGGGAGCCACTGTCTGTCGGCGGTGACACGGAGCTGACGAGGGCGACGGGGCCCCTTCCCGGACCGCTACGAGATCGAGGCGAGCGCCTCTTCCACCTTCGGCGCCAGCGCGGGCGCCTTCTCCACCGCCTGGCCGAGGTATTGTTTACCCCGGTCGGCGTCCCCCGATTTCGCATAGGCGAACCCGAGGTTGAAGAGGAGCCCGGCGTTCTCCGGGTCGAGATCGAGCGCGAGGGTGTATTCGGTGATGGCCGGTTTCAGCTCCCCCCGCGCCCGGTAGACCAGCCCGGCCACGTTGTACGACTGGAAGTCGGAGGGGTTCTCGGCCCGGGCCTTTTGGGCGAAATCGAGGGCCTGTTCGTAGGCCTGCTTCTGGTAAAAATCGTTGGCCGCCTCCGAATAGACGCCGCACTTGTCGGCCGCCAGCCCCGCCGCCTTGGTGAAGGCGAAGACCGCCTTGGCGAGGTCGTCCCGGCCCAGATAGGCCAGGGCCAGCGCTATCCACCCTTCGACGTCGGTCGGCTCGATCGCCTGGATGCGGTCGAACACCGCCAGCGCCTCTTCCTTCTTCCCCATCTTCCGGTAGGCGACCATCAGGTTGTACTGGGCCGAGAGGAGATCCGGATCGACGGCGGCGGCTTTCTGTATCTCGCCGACCCCTTCCTTGAGCAACGCCACGTCGCGGCTCTGCTCTCCTTTGCCCATCTTGGCCATCCCCATGGCGCTCATGCTCTTGGCCTTGCCGCGGGCGTCGCCGGTCTGCTCGGCGGCCTTTTGGGCCTCGGCCAGATGGAGGATCGCCCGGGAATGGTCCCCCGCCTTCAGGTAGGCCTCCCCCAGTTGCTGGCGCAAGGGCCAGGAGGCCGGGGAGAGCTGGAGGGCCACTTCCATCTCCTCGATGGAGGCGGCAAGTTTTCCTTGCGCCCGCAGCGCCCGGGAGAGGGAGGCGTGGGCGGCGGTGTCGCCAAACGAAAGGGCGATCGCCCGGCGCAGATGCGGCTCCGCTTCGGCGTGCCGCTGGCAAAGGAGGTACATGTTCCCCATGGCGGTGTGGGGGGCCGAACTCCAAGGCGCCACCTTCATCAGGAGGGAATACTTCTTGGCCGTGAAGGCCAGCAGCTTGTCGAGCCGCTCCTCCGGCAGGGCGTCCAACTGCCCCTCTTCCCCCCCCTTGGGGGCGACCAGCCGGGTGAACTGCTTGGTGATCTCCGCCAGTTTGACGGTGACGAGGTTCTCGAACTTCTTCTTCAGCGTCGCATGGTTGAACGGCTTGATGATGTACTCGTCCACCCCGGCCTGCAGCGCGGCGATGATGTTGTCCCGCGCCTGCTCGGCGGTGAGGAGGAGAAAGAAGACATCCTTGAGCCGCAGGTCTTTGCGGACCATGCCGAGCAGTTGCAGACCGTTTATCGGCTGCATGTTCCAATCGGAGAGGACCAGTTCGATGTGCTTGTCGGGGATGTCGTGGAGGGCCAGAAGCTTGTCGAAAGCCTCTTTTCCGTGGGCGGCGGTGAGGATTTCGGAGAAGCCCAAGTCGGTCAGGACGCTTTTCACCTGCATCCGCATGGCGCCCATATCGTCGATGACCAGAATGCGCAGGGACATGGAGAGCCGTTACTCCGGCAAAAGGTTGCGTAATAAAACCATGCCCAAGCCCACCGGGAACAAGCATACACCGACAATATAGAGCGAGTCAAATCCGCCGTAATCGAAAAACGTCTCCATCGCGGACAGGTATGAAAGAGATGGAGGATGGGTAGTTCTGTGAGTTGTTGAAAAAAAAGTCGTAAAAATTTCTTTTGGGGGGGGGGGGGCGGTTTTCGCTTGCAAAATCACGCCGTGAAGGGTAGTATTTTGCCAGTCTCCGCCGGGCTTGCCCCGCCGAACCGTTACAGAAACATCACGAAGGATCAGCCGAATGGTTATGCCAGCCGAACTCGAAGGGGCCAAAGCGCTCGAAGCGTTGAAAGCCAATCCCGACCTGATGGCCGCCGCCAAGGCATCCATCGCCAAGGGCGCCGCCGTGAAGGGTGGAGCCGCCAAGGCCGCCGGGACCGCCGTCGCCGCCACCGCTGGCGCCGGCGCGACGACCGGCGCGGCTGTCTGTCCTGTTCCCGCCGCCGCCGTCACCGGCAAAGGCGCCGCCGCCGGAGCCGCCGTGAAGGGTGGGGCCGCCAAGGCCGCCGCTGGTAAAGGCGCCGCCGCCAAGGCCCTTGAGGTCGAAGGTCTGCGTGGCTTCCTCGCCGCCGGCAAGGGAGCCGGGGCGAAGGGCGCCGCCGCCCAGGCCGCCGCCGTTCAGGGGCTCGAGATTGAGGGGCTCAAAGGCTTCGGCGCCGTCGCCGGGAAGGGCGCCACCGCCGCCGCAGGCGCCACCACGACCGCCGCTACCGGGGCCACCACGGCGACCGGTACCGCCGTCGCCTCCACCGCCGCCAAAGGGGCGGCTGTCTCCTCCGGCACCATCTGGACCGGCACCGGCTTCAAGCTCGGCCTCGGGCTTGGCCTCGGGGCGTGGGGCCCGGTGATCTTGACCGGCGCCGTCGTCGCCGGTGTCTACGGCTACATGAAATCCCGCAAGGCCGGCGGCGCCGATCTTGCCGACGAAATGCTGTAAGGGGAAGGGAACACGATGAGTCAGGAATACGTTGAGGGCTCCTCCGGTTTTCGCTCCAAGTTCCTTGCCGCCATCAGCTATCTGGGCATCCTTTGCCTGGTGCCGCTGGTGCTGAACGGGCGGGACCAGTTCGTCTCGTTTCATGCGCGTCAGGGGCTGGTCCTCTGGATTTGGGGGGTGCTGGCGATCTTCTCGCTCCACCTTCCGGTGATCGGCGGGCTCTTCTTCAGCATGTCGGCCCTTCTGATCATGGTCTTCTCGTTTATCGGCCTGGTTTCGGTTCTCATGGAGAAGGCGTGGCGGTTCCCGGTGATCGGGAACTGGGCCATGTCCCTCTGATTCGACGACGGGGCGGGCCTTCGCTTCGCCCCGACATCGTTTGATCGGTTGCAAAACCGGCAGGTAAGACCTATGCTTGCGTGCCGGTTTTTTTATTTCTCCGGCGACAGAGAACGCCGCATCCACACAGGGTAAGGGGACGTATGCCGTACCGGAAGGTGAAGGAGAACCACAAGAACTCCTTGTACCTGCTCTCCGCCTTGACCATGATCTACATGACCATGATCGTGGCCTTGCAGCCCCTCTTCCTGCACCAGGTGTTCAGGCTTTCGGTGGACAACGCCGGATTCATCAACGCCACCATCCATGTCGCCACCGAGGTCGCCGATCTGCTGTTCGTCGGGTATCTTGGCTACCTCTCCGACCGCCACGGGCGGATACCGGTGATCGTCTACGGGTTCCTCTTCGCCGGCGTGATGGCGCTGTTCTGCCCCTTCTCCATGAGCATCGGCGCCTTCTTCGGCGTCAGCGGGCTTGCGTTCTACTATCTGTTCCGGATCGGCATGTCGATGGGAAGCACCGCCGTGTGGCCCCAGATCGCCGCGCTGGCGGGG
Organism: Nitrospinota bacterium; assembly: GCA_015229165.1. GTDB lineage: Bacteria > Nitrospinota_A > UBA7883 > UBA7883 > JADGGD01 > JADGCD01. The sequence goes on from JADGCD010000028.1 coordinate 4,167, forward strand.
GACTTTTCGAGCCGGGCCACCCGCCCCAAACTGGTCGCCAACGCCGGGTTCATGATGGCCTTCGGCGCGACTCTTTCCTATGCGGTCCTGATGCAGATCCCCAAAGAGGTCGGCGTCACCTGGGTCGTCTATCTGGTGGCGCTGATCGCCTTTGTCGGCGCGTGGATCGCCAGCCGATTTCTGGTGGAGGTGGCCCCCCGCCAGCACGAGAAAATCCTCCCCTTCAGGGCCGTCAAGCGCCTTGTGCTGCGGGAGCGAAAGCTGAAGCTGACCTTCCTCGCGGCCCTGACCTCCCGCAACGACATGGTGGTCATCGGGCTTTTCCTGATGATCTGGTTCATCTACTTCGCCGAGCTGCTCGGGATCGGCCATGCCGACGCCGCCGCCCGGGCGGGGATGATGATCGGCTACCTTGGGCTGGTGGTGCTGGTGTCGATTCCCTTTTGGGGCCTGCTTATCGACCGGCTTGGCCGGGTCACGGCGCTGGCCATCGGGTTGGGGCTCTCCGGCGCCGGGCTGATCGGCTTCGGGCTGGTGGTCAATCCCTTCGAGTGGTGGGTGTTGATTCCGGCCACGATCGTCGGATTGGGGCAGGGGGGCTGCCTCCTTGCGCCCCAGACCCTGACCATCGACATGGCCCCCGAGAACTCCCGGGGGACGGTCCTCGGCGCGTTCAACACCGTGGGCTGCATCGGCGTGATCATTTTTCTCCAGACCGGAGGAGTCCTGTTCGACGCGATGGGGCCGCCCGCCCCTTTCATTTTAACCGGGATCGCCAATCTCTCCATCATGGGATACGCCCTCTACGTCTTGGCCGTGGAGGGGGAGGGGGCGTCCGACGAAGCTACGGAGGACGGGGGGGCGCTGGCCGACGAGGCGCCTTATTAAAGGGACGCCGAGGGGAGAGAGTTGTTTTCCCGGCGGGAAACTTCTGGTACCCTAGAAAGATTCTCAAAATTGGTGGGGGTCGTCCACGCCCGGGCGCCTCTTTACCTGCGTTTACTCGGTTAGACACGTGGGAGGTGAGCGAGGATGCCGAATATTATCGTCGGATTGGTGATGGTCGCCCTGGGCATCTGGGGACTGTCGGTATGGTGGTGGTCGGTCGCGGAGCTGCTGCGCGGGCTTGCGCCGATCGTCCTGATTCTGGTCGGTCTGGTGGCGGTGGGCGCCGGCATATCCCTCATTCGCGAGCGGGGAGACGATGACCTGAGCGACGAGGATATCGAGAACAAACGCTAAAAGAGACCGACATGACCGAAGAGAGCCGTATCGTCTGCGGCAAGGACTTGCGGAAGTACCTGTTCGTAATAGGCGCCTTTGCCGCGATGATCCTTGTGGGCAGCTACTGGTACACCGCGTACTACGACAGGAAAGAGGGGCTCGCCTCCCTGAGCGCCGTCGGCCCCGATCTTGCCGTGACCGGCGGTCCCGCCGCGGCCCCCGTGGGGACGCCCGTCGCCGCCGCCCCGATGACCGTCGGCGCAAGCCCCTTCCGCGCCGTGGCGGCCGCCCTCAAGCCGGGCATCGTCAACATCAGCGCCACCCGGGGGGGCGCCACCCCGCCCGCGCAGCAGACGGCGGTTCCGCAAGGGGGGGTCGGCTTCTCCGACCCGTTCACCGGCGTCGGCATCCAGAGTATCGGCTCGGGCATTGTCGTCACCTCCGACGGCTATGTCCTGACCAACTATCACGTCGTCGAAAAGGCCACGGAGATTTACGTCACCACCTTCCTGCCCGAGGGGGGGACCAACCGCTCCTTCGCAGAGGTGGTCCGCCTCTCCGAACGGCTTGACCTGGCCCTCTTGAAGATCGAACCGACCGGAACCCTTTACCCGGCGGCGCTGGGAGACTCCGACCGGGTGCAGGTGGGCGATCCGGTCATCGCCATCGGCAGCCCCTTCGGCCTCGACCAGACCGTCAGCCAGGGGATCGTCTCCGGCAAGCGCAAGAGCATCGTCATCGAAGGGGTGAACCACAACAACCTCATCCAGTCCGACGCCGCCATCAACCAGGGGAACTCGGGGGGCGCCCTTGTCGACGCCAACGGCTACGTCATCGGCGTCAACACCGCCATCTACACCCCCACCGGCGCCTTCGCCGGTGTCGGTTTCGCGGTCCCCAGCAACGACGCCCGCGATTTCGTCGACGAGGTGGTCCCGGTCCCGGCGATCACCCCCGACCTGAAAGGCGCCATGAAACGGCAGGCCACCGCCGTTCCCGCCGCGGCGGCCGCCGGCGCCCCTCCCCCCATCGCGGCCAACGCCGCCGTTCCCGGCAACCATCAGGCCGACGGACGGGCCGCCATGCCGTGCGCCACCTGCCACCAGATCGCCGGAGGCGCCCCCATGGGTGGGCAGGGCCTTCCCGCCGCCCAGTTCGCCACCAGCCCCGGCGGCGCCGTCGGCATGAACGCCGCCGTCATGCCCGCGCCGCAGGGAATGGCTCCCGGTCAGCCGACGCAGGGGACGGGAACGGCCACCTGGATGGGCGCCGACGTGCGCCCCCTCGACCAGGCCACCGCCCGGCAGGTCCAGTCGCCGGTCATCGACGGCGCCTTCGTGAACACCGTCGCGCCCGGTTCCCCCGCCGAAGCCGCAGGGCTTCAGCCGGGTGACATCGTCTTCAAGCTGGAGGGGCGCTGGATTCTCGGCCCCGACCATCTGCGTGAAGTGGTGGCCGGGTACGGGCAGGGGGAGACGCTCCGGGTTTCGGTCTATCGAAACGGCGCCCGCCAGGACCTCTACCTGACCGTCGGAAACCCGGTCAACGCCTTCGCCCCCACCGCGCCCCCGGTCGCACCGCTGGCGACCCTCCCCGCGCCGGGGACGGCCAACACCCCCCCGGCGGTCCCGACCGAGTTCGAATGGCTCGGCATGGAGCTGGACCCGATCACCGCCGCCGTGGCGGCCAAAGACCCCGCGCTGACCGGCAAGCAGGGGGCGGTGGTGGCCGACGTCACCCCCAACAGCGTCGGCGCCAACGCCGGTCTGATGGTCAACGACGTCCTTCTCTCCATCGGCGGCCTGCCGGTCGGAACGCCGGAAGGGCTCGACGCCGCCATCAAGCAGGCCGGGACCGCGCCCGGAACCGTGGTCTATCTGGAGCGGGGCGGACAAATCTTCACCACCACGTTGGTCCAGTAGAACCATGCGCTCCATCGCGATCGTCAACCAGAAGGGGGGGGTGGGTAAGACCACCACCGCCGCCAACCTCGGGGCCTGCCTCGGACGGCTGGGGAAGAAGGTTTTGCTGGTCGATCTCGATCCGCAGGCCAACCTCTCCATGCATGTTGGGGTAAATGTCCTCGAACTGGAAAAGTCGATATACGACCTGATGATCAACGGCGCCGCACCGCAGGAGGTGGTCGTCGAAGGAGTGCTGGAGAACGTCGACCTGATCCCGAGCCATCTGGACCTCTCGGCGGCCGAGTTCGAGCTGAGCTACCAGATGGGCCGGGAGAAGATTCTGGGAGAGGCGCTCCAGAAGTTCTGCGCGAAATACGACTTTGTCCTGATCGACTGCCCGCCGCATCTGGGGGTTCTGACCCTCAACGCCCTGACCTTCGTGGGCGAGGTGCTGGTGCCGGTGCAGATGGAATTTTTCGCCTTGGTCGGCATGCAGAAGCTCGAAGAGACAATCGATGTGATCCGCAAGCGGCTCAACCGGAAGCTGAAGCTTACCGCCATCGTGCCGACCTTCTTCGACAACCGGGTCAAGTTGACCGACGAAGCCTTCGCCCTGCTGAAGAGCCGGTACGGGGACAAGGTCTCCACGGCGGTCATCCACCGGAACGTCAAGATCGCCGAAAGCGCCGCCTTCGGCAAGACGGCGGTCGATTTCGCCCCCGCAGCCCGGGGGGCGGACGACTACATGGCGCTGGCAAAAGAGTTCCTGAAGAAAAAGTGAGGTCGGCATGAGCGAACAGCGAAAACCGGAAGAGGGGGTGAACCCCATTCCGCTCCACCTGCTCGAAGCGGTCAAGAAGAAGAACGAGCGTAGAGGCGCCACCGAACCGGTCGGCCCCCGCACCTCATTCGTCGCTCCCCAGGGGAGCCTTGGCGCCCTCCGCAAAGAGCTGGACGAAATGGCCAGCCTGTTCAACCGGACGGTGAAGAGCCGCGTCGAACAATCCTTCCCGCCTGCAAGCCCAGCCCCCGCCACGGTCGAACGGACGGCGACCCCGGTGGTGGCGGCGACGCCCGCTCCTGCGCCGGTCGTCGAAACCGCCGTCGTGGAGACGCACGCAGAGCCCGTCCCCGCGCCGAAGGTCGAGACTCCCCCTCCCTCCTGGGCCCGCCCCTGGACGACCGTCGCCCCTGCCATCGCCGCCGAAACCGTCGTCGCCGTCGCGACCGCCGAAAGCGGTCAAGAGGCGCCGGGCGCCGCGGTGAATGTTGTCGATTCCGCTCCCTCCGCTGTTGCGCAGGAGGAGACGCCGGTCATTCCCGCCAACCGGTGGGTGAAGGCGTTCGCCGAAGTTGCGGCGACGAAGGGAAATCCGTGGGTGAGGCGGGACGAGCCGGTCGCCCCGGTCGCCGAAGAGGCGCCCGAAGAGCAGGATTATTCTGAGGAGCGGCGTGCGGCCGCCCAGGCCGCCATCGACAAGGCGGTGGCCGACGCTGCCGCCGAGGAAGATATGACGGCGGCCGCCGGTTCCATCGCTGTAGACGCCCCTGTCGAAACGACGGAAACGGCGCATGCGGACCAAGACGTCACCCCTCCGGCGGAATACGACGAGTCCTCCCCCGATGTCATGGTGATCGAAGCGTCCGGGACCTATGTGGTCTACGAGAGCGATGAGACCCCGCCGGGGGATGAACGGATGGCCGTTTCGGCGATGACGGACGAAATACCGGCCGCCCCCCTTGGGCAGGAGGAAGAGGAAGCGGTTTACGCGCCCGAGCCGGAAGAGCCTGCGCAGGAACGGAACCTGACGGTCGCCGTGGAGCCTCTTGGCGCCGGGATTTTGCATTCGCTCGAAAGCGGGGTCGAAGGCGCCGTGGAGGCGGGGAAAACAACGGTCCAGACCGTCGGTTCTCTGGTGACGGGGGGCGCCACGAAAGTAAAAGAGCTGTTTCGCGACGTTCAGGAACAGGCGGACCAGCCGGAAGAACGATCGGGAGTGGTGGCCGTAGCCGCCCGCTCCGCCCGGCGGATCACCGACAAGGTCGCCGACGGGATGATCGCCGCCGTGCAGGGGATTGGGGTCATCGCCGGGTATGTGGTGAGCGGAGCCGTGGCGGCGCCGGTCGACCTGGCCAAGGGGGCGGTGGTGATCGCCACCGATCTCGCCGCCGGGGTGATGCGGCTGGTGTCGGGCGCGAAAGATAACGGAAACAAAACCGGACGGCGACAGGACTGAACGGAAGGGGGGAGCATGGTGACGAAGAAATCGGGGGAAGCGAAATCTTCCCGGACCCAGAACGCGATGGGAATGGCTCTGCAACAACAGCAGAAGAAGACCAAGGTGATCGAGAAACTTGTCGAGAAAAACATCGTCGCCGAGGTCTCGGGGAGAAAAAGAATGAAAGACAGCGAACGCAGAGCCGAGTCCGAACTGGGCGAGATCGCCCTTGCCGCCGCGGCGAAGAAGAAACAAATCGTCGCCAAGAGCCCGATCGCAAAACCGCCCGTCAAGGCGGCCCCCCCGGCCAAGGCCGCCGTCGCCGCGAAGCCGAAGCCTTCGCCGGTTGTCGCCAAAGCCGCTCCCGCGCCGAAACCTGTGTCCCTGCCCCGGGCGGCGCAGTCCGGCGTCGACGGGGCGATCCACACCGAAGTGGAATCGCTGGGCGCCGGGATCGTGCGCGTCACGGGTGACGGGATGAAAACGGTGGTCGACGTCTCGAAAAACGCCGTCGGCGGCCTTGCCACCTCGGTGATGGCCGGAACCCGGGGTGTGGTCGACGCGGTTCGGAATGTCCGGGCGCCCCGCCCGCTGGCCGGACCTGTGGCGACGGCGGCGAAAACCGCCACCGACGTGACCGGGAAAGTGGCCGACGGCGTGGTGGGAGTCGCCAAAGGCGCCGGGACATTGGTCGGTTATGTGGTGACCGGGGCGACGGCGGCGCCGGTCGACCTCTTTCACGGCGTCAGCCGCCTTGTCGGCGACCTGGTCGTGGGGGTGTCGGGCCTTGCGGCGGGAAAGCGGAAGAAGAAGGACGCCGACGGGACGGTGACCGGCGACTGACCGCGCCTTGAGAGAAGACGAATGGCGCGCTATCATCGAATATTTGCGGAGCGAACTGACCAGCATCGCCCATATTCTTGACGGCGTCGAAGGGGCGGCGACGGTCCGGACGGTCCGGTTCGCCCCGCCCGTCAGCCGGGCGCTGCCGCCCGACGCGGACGCTCTCCGGGGGGACCGGCCGGGCGACGACCCGGGCCGGGCGAAGCGGCTGGCTTTTTTACGAACGATTTTCGGATTCACGGGAGGATCTATGACGGCTGAGAACGGCGCAAGCCAGCTTCTGTTGGGAATCGACTTGGGCACGTCCCGGACGGTGGTCAAGTCCAACCGGGGGGAGCAGGCGGTGGTCCATTCGGTGGTCGGCTATCCGAAGGACATCATCGGCGTCAAACTGCTTGGCGCCAGCGAAATCTTCGGCGAGGAAGCGGTCAAGAAACGCTCCTATCTCGACCTCTATACCCCGCTGGAGAGCGGCGTCCTCAAAGAGGGAAGCGACAGGGACATCGAGGCCGCCCGCGAGCTGATCAAACACGCCGTCTCCCTGGCCAAACCGCGGCCGGGCGATTCGATCTGCGGCATCATCGGTGTCCCGGCCCGGGCGTCGCTGGCCAACAAGGAGCTTCTGCTCAACATCGCCAAGCAGGTGATGGACGTGGCGCTGGTGGTCTCGGAGCCCTTCATGGTGGCCTACCAGATCGGCCAACTGAAGAACGCCATCATCATCGACATCGGCGCCGGAACTACCGACATCTGCGGCATGAAGGGGACCATCCCCGGCCCCGGCGACCAGGTGACCATCACCAAGGGGGGGGACTACATCGACCGGATTCTGGCCGGCGCCATCTCCCAGAACTTCCCCGACGTCCAGATGACGCAGCACCTCGCCAAGGTCATCAAAGAACAGCACGCCTTCGTGGGCGAGCCCAAAGGGGTGAAGCTGATCAACCTGCGGGCCGACGGCAAGCCGGTGCAGTACGACCTGACCGCCGAACTGCGGATGGCCTGCGAAACGATCATGCCCGACATCATCGAAAACCTGATGAACATCGTCGCCGGGTTCGACCCCGAAGACCAGGAAGAGGCGCTCGACAACATCTACGTGGCCGGCGGCGGCTCCCGCATCGCCGGGATCGACCAGTACATCCGTACCCAGATGCGCGACTACGGGCGGGTCACGGTCCGGCTGGTGGACGACCCCGAGTACGCCGGATGCAGCGGCGGACTCAAACTGGCCACCGAGCTTCCCCCGGCCTACTGGGACCAACTCGGCGAAATGATCGGCGCGTGAGCGGTGGAGAGTGCGCGTGAAGACGTACCAACAGAAGGCGCTGGAGCAGGATATCGACCTGGGCTCCCAGCTCAAGGCCATGCTTGCCTATCTGGGGCCCCTGTGCCTGCTGCCTTTGGCCTTCAACCGGCAGGACGACTTCGTCCGCTACCATACCCGGCAGGGGGTGGCGATCTGGCTGACCGAAGCGTTCGCGGTGATGTTTTTCTACATACCGATGGCGCTGGGGGCGTGGCTGTTCACCGCCACCATCTGCGCCTGCGTGTTCTTCTCGGTGGTCGGGATCGTCAGCGTCTTCCTCGAGAAGGCGTGGCATTTGCCCTTCTTTGGCCTGCTCGCCGAGCTGCTGTGAATATCCGGACGGACGCGCTGGGGACAATACCTGGCATGGAAACAGGGCGGGAACGATGGCCAAACTGATATTTTCGTTCTTCCTGGCGGTGCTGCTGCTGATCTTCGCGACGCAGAACCTGCATCCGACCTGGATCCGTTTCATCGTCGGCCCGGCGGTCCAACTGCCGGTCGTCGTGGTCGTGGGAGGGGCCTTTTTGGCCGGATTCGCCGTCAGCGCGCTGAACCAGCTGTTCAACGCGGTGTCGCGAAAAGAAAAAGACAAGGATAAGGAAGAATAACGCCTGCGGGCGCGAAAGGAAGTCACGATGAGCAAGTTGCTGGCTGGGGTGTTTCTGGGCGTGTTTGGCGGCGTGCTGGCCTATGAAGTGGCCAAGAAAACCGCACCGACCCTCACCAAGGGGTTGCAGGACGGGATCGATACCGCCAGTGGCTATGTGGCCGACTGGGTGAGCAAAGCCAAAGAGAAGGCGGCCCCGGCCCCCAAACGGAAAAAGATACCGGTTCAGTGAGGGGACTCCTCCCGTGACCACGCGCATATTCCACAGATAGGTAGCGATGCGATATTCCAAGTGCGTAGCCTGCTACGAGTCGATCGGCTGGGTGGGGCTTGTCTCCAACCTCGGCCTTGCGTTCCTCAAGCTGTTCGTGGGGATCATCTCCGGCTCGCATGCGCTGGTGGCCGATTCGCTCTATTCGGCCAAAGACGTGATCACCTCCGGCCTGATCATCGTCGGGCTGAAAGTCTCCCGCAAGCCGATCGACCGGGACCACCCGTACGGCCACGGGAAGGTGGAGTTCATCCTGTCGGCCCTGGTGAGCGTCCTGTTCATCGGCGTCACCGGGCTGATCTTTTTCTTCGCCGCCGAGAGCCTTCTTGAGGGGAAACATTCCCCCCCCCACCTGATCGCCCTCTGGACCGCGATCTTCTCCATCATCGCCAACGTCTATCTTGAAAAGTACACCACCTGCGTGGCGGTGGAGATCAACAGCCCCATGGTCCGGACCCTCTCGCGGCACCACATGGCCGACGCCATGAGCTCGCTGGCGGTGGCCATCGGCATCATCGGCTCCCACTACGTCGGCCTCGTCTGGCTCGATTCGGCGGTCGCCCTGTTCGAAACGCTCCATCTCCTCTATCTCGGGGGCGAAATATTCTGGGACTCGTACCAGGGGCTGATGGACTCCTCCGCCCCGGCCGAAACCATCGACCGGATCGCCGGGACCGCCAAAGGCGCCGACGGCGTCCAGACGGTCGAAGACCTGCGGACCCGCCGGGTCGGGCAGGAGCTGTGCATCGACATCGTCATCGGTGTCGACCCGGAGAGCTCCATCTTCGAAGCCAAGGCCATCGCCAACCGGGTGGAGGAGCGGGTGCTGGACGAAATCCCGCACGTCGGCGTCATCAACGTCCACTACACCTCCCCCGCCGGGTCGGTGCCCGAACTGGCGGTGGTGAAGTCCGAACTGGCCGGGGGCCGGGGCGCCGACGCTCCGGCGGCCGGATAAGGACCGCCGATGCCCCCCCTCATGGTCGCCACCCTCATCTTCGCCGCGTTCTTCGGTGCGGTATGGAGCGGGCGCGTCGGACGGCAATGGGCCGCCCTTGCCGGAGGGGGCGCCATGGCCGTCGCCGGGATCCTTTTCGGGTTCTACTCCGGCGCCATGGTGGCCGACGCGGTCTACGGCGAGACGCTGGCACTCATCTTCGGCATGTCGCTGATCGCCGCCTCCCTCGCCCGCGGCGGGGTATTCGGACGGATCGCCGGAACGGTCGCCCGCATGGCCGAGGGCAACAGTCGGCTTGTTCTGATCCTCTTCATGCTCCTGACCTATACCCTTTCCCTTGCGGTCAACAACCTCGCCACGGTGGTCGTCCTCCTGCCGGTGGCGCTCAGGGTCTGCTGGTCGAGCGGGCTCAACCCCGTTCCCCTGACCATCGGCATGGTCGTCGCCTCCAACCTCGGTGGAGCCTCCACGATGGTCGGTGACTTTCCGAACATGATCATCGCTTCCGTCGCCGACCTGACCTTCCTCGACTTCATCGGCGGCATGATGGTTCCGTGCCTTCTGCTGCTGGCCGCCACGCTGCTCTATTTCGAGCGGGCCAAGGGGGGCTTCCACGCCCACGCCACCTCCGCCGCCGAGCGCAAAGTGCGGCTCGGCGCCGCCGAAGAGCTGTCGGAGATCACCGCCGACGAACGCTTTTACACCCGTCTGGGACTCGGGGCGCTGACCCTGGCGCTGGTCGGATTTCTGGCCACCGACGCGACGACGATCCGCCCCTCGGTGGTCGCCCTTGCCATCGGCATGGGCGTCGTATTCCTCGGGCAGTGGGACCCCCGCTCCCTGTTCGACGCCGTCGGCGGGGGGGATATCCTCTTCTTCGTCGGCCTGTTCGTCATGGTCGGCGGCGTCAACGCCGCGGGGGGGCTCGAATGGCTCGACACCCTCATCGAGCGGGCGGGGCAGGGGAAGGCGTCGTACGAACTGGCGCTGCTCATGTGGATCGCCGGCGGGGCCACCATCCTGCTCAACGCCGGCCCTTCCACGGCCTTTTTTATTCCCGTGGCGACGGAGATGAGCTACCGGATCCCTGGCGACGCGGTCTGGTGGGCCCTTTCGCTGGGCGTTCTGGCCGGATCGTCGGCCGCCCTGACCGGCGCCACCGCCGGATCGGTGGCTGTCAGCCAGCTTGAGCGCAGCTTTCGCGATTATCCCGGATTCGCCGCCCTTGTCCCCGCCGGGGGGACGCTCGATTTCAAGGAATATCTGCGGTGGGGATTCCCCCTCATGGCGCTTTTCTTGGCGTTGTCGACGCCGTACATCCTCCTGATGGCACCGAACTGAACATGAAGAATCTGAACAGCCCCGAGACCCCGTTTTGCAAGAAGCCGTGGAAACCGATGGCGGCCGCGCTTGCGCTGCTGGCCGTGGCCACCTTTGCGTGGGGATTCCATCTTCTCCAGGACCACGCCGCCGACACCCGGGTGGGAAGCGGAGTTGGCTCAGCCTTCTCCCGCCTGCAGGCCGTTGGCGTCGGCGCCGTGGGAGGGCTGGACACCCTCAACCGGGGCGCCGTCGTCAACGTCGCCACTCTGGAAACGACCGGGGGGACCCAGACCATCGGCTCCGGGTTTCTGGTCAATCCAAACGGTTACGTGGTGACCGCGCTTCACACCGTGCAGGGGCGCCAGACCCTCCTCGTCCGGGCCCAGACCCTGACCGGGCAGCGCAGCTACGAGGCGGAGATTGTCAAGATCGTGCCGACCCACGACCTGGCCCTGCTCAAAATCGTCTCGCGGGATCTCTTCCCGTTCCTCGCCATGGGCGACTCGCAGAAGCTGGCGGTGGGTGAGCGGCTCTACACTGTCGGCGACCCGCAGGGGGCCGAGCTTCTCGTGCGGGAGACCGCCATCAACAGCCTGACCACCCAGCTGACCATCGGGCCGACCGTCTACGCCAACCTGATCCGGACCGACGCCCTGTCCACCTGGGGGGAGACCGGCGGGCCGGTCATCAACACCGCCGGACGGGTCGTCGGCGTCCAACTGGTTGTCCCGGTGGTAGCGCAGCGACGCGGCGCCGTAGACGAAGATGTTGGTCAGGTAGGCGACGGGGCGGACCAGCA
>JADGCD010000287.1 GCA_015229165.1 Nitrospinota bacterium
GAGGCGGCCTCCTACCTTGCGCTTATCGACGGTCTTCTGATTTCGGGGGGGGATTTCGACATCGACCCGTCGTTCTACGGGGAGGAGCGCATCCCCCAATGCGCCGCCAGCAAACCGGACCGGACCCTGATGGAGTTCGCCCTCTACCGGGGGGCGTCGAAACGGGGAATGCCGGTCCTCGGCGTGTGCGGGGGGCATCAGGTGATCAACGTGGCCCACAAGGGGAGCCTCTATCAGGACATCCCGTCGCAGACGCCGACGGCGGCGCGACACTCCCAGCGCCCCATCCCGCCGACGAAACCGTCCCACACGGTCCGGCTGGCGAAGGGGTCGTCCCTTGAGAAAATCGCCGGAACCGGAACGCTCAAGGTCAACTCGACCCACCATCAGGGGGTCAAGGGGATCGGGAAGGGGGTGACGGTGGAAGGGGTGGCGCCCGACGGGATGATCGAAGCGATCAGCGTGAGCCCGCCGTCCGGAAGCTGGGTGGTGGGGGTCCAGTGGCACCCGGAGGCGCTCTACCCGACCGACGAGCCGAGCCGGAAACTCTTCGCCCGCTTCGTGGCCGAGGCCCGTCGCTACAAGAGGAAGAGCGGGTAAGGAAGGAGTGTTCCCTGCCCCACTTTTCCGACCGGCGTCCCCTTCGTTCAGCGCTTGCAAAGAGTCTTGTTAACGGGGAGACTCACCCCTCGCCGCCTCTTATCGGAAAATGACCGTCCGGTTGCCGTAGCGGACGATCTTGCGCTCGGCGAATTTGCGCAGGGCGGTGAAAAAGACCGACCGTTCCGTCTCCCGGCCGATCTCCCGCAGCATGGGGACCGAGTGGCTGTGGTCCACCGGGCGGACCTCCTGCGCGATGATCGGTCCGGCGTCCAGCTCGGCGGTGACGAAATGGGCGGTGGCGCCGATGATCTTCACCCCCCGCCGGTAGGCCTGTCCGTAGGGGTCGGCCCCGGCGAAGGCGGGGAGGAAGGAATGGTGAATATTGATTATCCGGTCGGTCCATTCCCCCACGAACGCGGGCGACAATATCCGCATGTAGCGGGCCAGTCCGACGAAGTCGATCCGGTACTCTTTAAGTAGCTCTTTCTGCCGGATTTCGACCTCCTCCTGCCGCCCCTCTTCGAAGGGGATGTGGAAGAAAGGGACGCCGAATTTCTCCGCCAGGTCGCGCGCGTGGGGCTGGTTCCCGATGACCAGCGGAATGTCTACCGGCAATCCCCCCAGCCGCCATTGCAGCAACGCCTCGGCCAGACAGTGGGGCTCCTTGGAGACGAACAGCGCCAGCCGGGAGCGCTCTGTGGTGGAAGAGACCTGCCAGGTCATCCGCAACGGCTCGGCCACCGGGGCGAAGAGATCGTCGAACCGGGCCAGCGGGGCGGAGAATCCGGCCATGTCCCAGACCACCCGCATGAAGAAGGTGTCGACCTCCTGGTCGACGAACTGCTCCAGTTCGAGAATATTCCCCCCCTGCTGGTCGAGAAACCGGGTGACGGCGTGGACGATCCCCTTCCGGTCGGGGGCGGCGATCCTGAGAATCGCCGCGTCGGTCAGTTCGGTCATGCCCACTCGCTTCGCCGGAAACCGGCAGGTTGTTTCATCGTCCGCTTGTCGCGTATCGCTACGGGACAATTGTACCGCATCTTTCTTCCTGTTCCCGGTGTGGGCCCTATTATGGAGGAAGGGGAAAAAAAGGCTCAAGCCTCTCCCCTTGCCGACCGAAAAAGAGACAGAAGCTGACACGGATCGTCGGTCCGGCCCCCGGAGGGGCTTTCGCAAGGAGAGCGGTATCATGGCCTCATCGCACGACGCAGATTTCAACGATGTCCTGACCAATATCGAGCGGCTCTGCCTCGAATATCACCGGATGCACAACCCCTACATGACCCGGCTCGTCAGCCGTCGGGAAGGGTTGATCAGCGAAGCCTTCCACCAGATCCGGGAAGTGACCGACCTCGACGAGGCCTACTCCATGGCCGACCGGCTGACCGGGCTGCTCCGGTCGGTGGGCAAAGGATTCGCCTGACCGGCGACGACGGAACCAACAGACCTTTGGGCCGGTTTCACATGGATTGTGACCGCCCGGACTGTTTTGGGTATGGGGCCGCTTTCCTCCCTTGGCAAGCTCGCTCCCGTTCTCACCATTCGGACAGGGGGTGACCCCTTTCCAGAAAAAGGGACACCGAGGCGTCGGTGTCCCTTATTCATTGCGCAGCCACCCTTGCGGGTGTTTTCTCCTGCCGTCACTCATAAAGAGTCGGCGTCTACGCCGCCTCTTCCTTGATCGGTGAAGGGCGTCTTGCCGGGCAGTGCCAAGGCGGCGAAGACGCCGTCTTTTGATGAGTAACGGGCAGGTGTCGAGCGTTTCGCGAGACCCCCGGGCGCCCCCCCGTTGGGCGCCGCGCCGCCCCCGCGTAGGGGACTTAGTGGTCGTAGCCTTCGCCGCTGACCACCGCCAGCCGCGCTTCGGCGCGGGCCAGTTCATGCTCCACGGTCGGGCGCCCTTCA
>JADGCD010000288.1 GCA_015229165.1 Nitrospinota bacterium
TCCTGGGACATGAGATGCGCTTCCCGGGACAGGAGTTCGAGTTTGGCCCAGCCTTCCCGTTCCTCGCGGGCCATCTCCTGGATCTGACGACTGGTCTCCCGAATCATCTCCCAGACGGCATCGATGGCGGCGGCATGTGTCATTGGGGCCTCCTCATGGGTTCGTGGCAACCACTCGCGGTCAGTATACCGGATTCGCCAATCCGATGAAACCATTATGTGGCGGGATCCCCGCCCCGGAACTGCAAGGCATACAGCGTGGCGAACAGGCCCTTGCGCGCCAGCAGTTCGGCGTGACTCCCCTCCTCCACCAGACGGCCACGGGAGAGGACGATGATCCGATCCGCATGGCGGATGGTGGAGAGGCGATGGGCGATCACCAGGGAGGTACGGTTGGCCATCAGCCGCTCCAGGGCGGCCTGGATCAACCGTTCGCTCACCGCGTCCACCGAACTGGTGGCCTCGTCCATGACCAGAACCGGGGGATCGAAGGCGAAGATCCGTGTGATGCCCAACAGTTGCCGCTGGCCGACGGAAAGATTGCCCCCCCGCTCGGTCAGTTCCGTATCCAATCCCTTGGGCAGGGTGCGAATGAACGCCATGGCGCCGGTCTCCCCGGCGGCGCGCTCCATCCGTTCGCGGGTGATGCCGGGATCGAACAGGCCGATATTGTCGGCAATGGTCCCGGAAAAGAGGAAGGTTTCCTGCTGCACCACGCCCACCATGCGGCGCAACTCCCCCAGGGCCATCTCGCGGACATCGATGCCGTCGATGGTCACGCTGCCGGAGAGCGGGTCATGGGTGCGGTTGAGCAGCTTGATCAGGGTGCTCTTGCCCGCGCCGGTGGGTCCCACCAGGGCGGCCCGCTCGCCAGGACGGATCCGGCAGGAGAGATCACTCAACACCGGCTCCTCCCCATAGCGGAAGGTGACCGCGTCGAGCCGCAGCTCCCCGCGTATCGCCCCGGTCGCGACGGGACGCACCGGATCCGTGATGGCGGGTTTGGTGTCCAGCAGGGTGAAGATCCGTTCCAGGGCGCTCATGGCCGACTGCATGGTGGTGAATTTGCCCGCCAGGTCGCGGATCGGGAAGAACAGACGCCGCACCGAATCGATGAACGCGGTCAGGATGCCGATGGTCACCGCCTCGCCGGACATCAGATGCGACCCGTACCAGAACAGGAACGCCACCAGCGCCGTGGAGGCCCCCTCGACGAAACTGAATTGAAACGCCTCCAGGAAATTGCTCTTGTCGGCATTTTCCCGATGGGAGCGGTTGAGCCGGTCGAAATCGGCCCGTGCCGCCTCGGCGCGATGGAAGAGCCGCATCACGTCCCTGCCCTCGCTCTCCTCGGTGATGCGCGCCGCCATGCGGGATTGCAGGAGCGTCCCCTGACGCTGGATCAGGCGCATGCGCCGCGTCACCCGGAAGGCGATCAGGATCACCACCGGCATGATGGCCAGGACGATCAGGGAGAGGCCCGGCGACAACATCACCATGCCCGCCGCCAAAGCGAACAGCAGCAACAGGTCCCCGGCCAGGTTGACCAGACCGGAGCTGACCATCTGACTGACCGCCTCCGTGTCGTTGGCCACCCGGTTGGTGAGGGTACCGCTGGGATTGCGGGCGAAGAACTGGGCATCCATGGCGAGCAGATGGGCAAACAGCTCCCGGCGCAGATCCCGCACCACCCGCTGTCCCAACAGGGCATTCACCATGAACTGCAACGTGCCGATGCCGAACTGCGCGAGGATCAAGCCGGCCAGGACGGCCAGCATGCGGGAAAACCCTTCCAGATCGCCGGTGACGATGTGGCGGTCCACGGCCTGCTGGATCAGGAACGGCTGCGCGAATTGCGACAAGGCGCCCAGGGGTGGCAGCAAAAGGGCCAATACCACCCAGCGGCGATGCGGACGGGCATAGCCGAGGAAGCGGGCCATGAGCTTCACGTCCCAAAAGGCGCCGTAGCGGGTCTCCTCGGTATCGGATGTCACTGCCGGCATCATCCCGCAAGGGCCTCCAGGGCCTCGGCGCGGCTCATGCTGTCGTGAAGGTCCCGATACAGCGGCATGGATCCGATCAACGCCGCGTGGGTCCCCCAGGCGGCCACCTCGCCCTTGTCCAGCAGGCAGATCCGGTCCGCGTGCTTGAGCGCCGCCACCCGGTGGCACACCATCACCACGGTATGCCGCTGCTTGAGCAGGCGCAGGTTGTCCAGGATCCGCTCCTCGGTGCGGGCGTCCACATGGGAGAAGACATCGTCCAGCAACAGGATCGCCGGATCGCCCACCAGGGCGCGCGCCAGGGCGGCCCGCTGCCGCTGTCCCCCGGACAGGGTGATGCCCCTCTCGCCGATCAGGGTGGCCAGCCCCTGGGGAAACGCCAGGGCCTCCTCTTCGAGCGCCGCCACCCGCAACGCCTCGCGGATCGATGCCGGCGCGGCGGTCCCGAACCCGATATTCTTGTCCAGGGGGATGGAGAAGAGAAAACTCTCCTGGGG
>JADGCD010000289.1 GCA_015229165.1 Nitrospinota bacterium
GTCTCAACGAGAATTGACGAGCCACCACGCCGGTTCCGACAGATTGTGGGGGCGAATCAGCCCACGTTCCGACCGCTCCGGGCGCAGTCGGGGCAGAGGCCGTACAGCTCCAGCTTGTGGTCGTTGATGGCGAACCCGTGGATATTCGCCACCTCCTCCTGCAGCCGTTCGATCTCCCGGTTCTCGAACTCTTCCACCCGACCGCATGCGGTGCAGACCAGATGGTCGTGATGCCGGTCGTCGGGACCGTTGAACTCGTAGCGGGTGAAGCCGTCGTTGAACCGCTGTTCCCGGGCGATACCCGCCTCGGTCAGGATCTTCAGGGTCCGATAGATGGTGGCGAGCCCGATGGAGGGATGCTCCTCCCGCAGGGCGGCATACAACTCGTCGGCGGAGAGATGCCCCCGGCTCTTCACGAACCGTTTGATGATAATCTCCCGCTGCACCGTCGATTTGAGCCCATGGCGGGTCAGATAAGCCTGATAGGTCTGGCGGACCGCTTCCTGCACGTCGTGTGGGCTCATGATACCTCCTGGAGACTGTTATCATTTTGTTCCAATTGAGAACAGAAGTCAAATCAACCCGGTAGACATCCGTCGATTAGGCTATCAGGGTGTGGAAAAACGTTATCGAGCACCCCCGGTAGTTGTTTTGGTTTCCGTTCCGGGGGTATTTTGCAGGCTCCGGTAGGAGAGAGCAGGCGAGAAACCGGAGCGTACGTGGGAATACGTGAGGATTTCGAGACAGCATTCGACACCCCGGAGCCAACGCAGATAGTTTTTCCACGGCCTGCTATACTTCCATCCTATGTCATACGAATGGTTCGTCAGCCGCCGCTATCTCGCCGCCAAGCGCAAGCAGACCTTCATCTCCCTGATCACCTGGATTTCCATCGGTGGGGTGGCGGTGGGGGTGACGGCGCTGATCACCGTTCTGGCGGTCATGACCGGCGCGCAGGAAGACCTGCGGGACAAGATCCTCGGCGCCAACGCGCACATCATCATCACCCACGTCTCCGGCAACGGCACCGGCGACGCCGAAGCCATCGCCCGTGAGGTGACGCGCATTCCCGGTGTGTCCGGCGCTTCGCCATTCATTTTCAACCAGGTCATGCTCGCCTCCGCGACCCGGGTGACCGGTGTGGCGATCCGGGGGGTGCAGGTCGATCCCCCTTCCACCTCCAGCGACATAGGCCGTTATCTGGAAGAGGGGATGCTTTCGCATCTGGCGGGGAAGTATGCCCGGGTCGGCAAGGAAGAAGACGACCTGGGCGCCACCGTGGAAATCCGCCGGGCCGGGATCGCCATCGGCGCCGAGCTGGCCCATTTGCTCCAGATCCGGCTGGGCGACCCGCTGACGGTGGTCAGCCC
The DNA here is from genome assembly GCA_015229165.1 of Nitrospinota bacterium. Lineage (GTDB taxonomy): Bacteria > Nitrospinota_A > UBA7883 > UBA7883 > JADGGD01 > JADGCD01. Next base: position 1,371 of record JADGCD010000289.1, read on the forward strand.
CGTCGGCGGAACCGTCACCCCCACCGGTACCACCCCGATCAGCCGCCCCTTTTTCGTGGCCGCCATCTTCTCGACCGGCATGTACGAATACGACTCGTCGCTGGCGCTCATCGATCTGGATGAAGCCCGCTCGTTGTTCAGCATGGAAGACCGCGCCACCGGGGTGGAGGTCAAAGTCGACGACATCCACAACGCCCCGGCCATCGCCGAATCCATCGACACGGTCATCGGTTTTCCCCATGTCGCCCGGGACTGGCGGACGCTGAACAGGAACCTCTTTTTCGCCCTCCAACTGGAGAAGACGGCGTTGGGGATCATCCTGACTCTGATCATTGGCGTGGCGGCGTTTAACATCGTCTCCACCCTCATCATGGTGGTCATGGAGAAGACCCGCGACATCGCCATTCTGAAGGCCATGGGGGCTAGCTCCCGCAGCGTTCTGAAGATATTTTTCCTTGAAGGGGCGGTGATCGGCGTCACCGGAACGCTGCTGGGAGATGTGGGCGCCGTCGGCTTGTGCGAAATCCTGAAACGGTACCGGATCATCGAGCTGCCGGCGGATGTCTACAATCTCGATACCCTGCCGGTGCGGCTCGAATTCGGCGACATGGCGCTGGTTTCTGCGGTGGCGATTTTCATCACCCTGCTGGCCACCCTCTATCCGGCTTGGAGCGCCTCCCGCCTCGACCCTTCGGAGGCGTTGCGCTATGAGTAAGCGGCGGGTCGAAAAGGACTCCCATGTCCCGCGGAAGGTGATGCATCTGCTGTCGGCGTCGGTCATTCCGGCCCTCTACCACCTCTCCGTGATGCCCGATCCGGTCGCCGTGGCGTCGGTCACCGGCGCCGCCGGTGTCTGGTTCGTCGTCGAGGCGTGGCGTCTGCGTCATCCCGGCTTCAACCGGGTCTTCATACGCTGGTTCCATGTCCTGATGAAGGAGAAAGAGAACCACACCTTCACCGGCGTCGCCTATCTCCTGGGAGGCTCGGCGCTGGCGATGATTCTCTTCGCCAAGCCGGTCGCCGTGGCCGCGCTGTTCTTCATCGCCCTCGGCGACCCGGTGGCGGCGCTGGTCGGCAAGCGGTATGGCCGCATGAGGATGCCCAATGGCAAGAGCGCCGAA
>JADGCD010000290.1 GCA_015229165.1 Nitrospinota bacterium
CGGCGTCGCCATCGCCCGCATCACCTTCACCGTGCGCGCCCGTAGCTTTCGGCTTTCGGCCCCCAGCCGGGTGGCGGGGCTGGACTCCTTCCCGGTGCAGGTGCGCATCACCGGCACGTCCGGTGACCCGATAGGCGATGGCGAGATCGTCTGCCAGCGCGGCGACGGGGAGTTTCCCGGCGAGGACATCTCCGACCCGCTGCTTTCCACCACCGAAGCCAAGCTCTCCCGGGGCCGCGCCGAGATCGACGCCGGCGAGGACCTCCAGGAAGTTTCCCTCACCTGCGTTCACCGGCCCGGCATAAGCCCTGGCCAGATCGTCGAGATCCACGACGCCCTCATGGGTCGTTCCTGGCGGGGCAAGGTGACTGGGGTCGCCCATGAGGCCATCGGCCCCCGCATCACCACATCCCTGGAGGTAGCCCGTGTCGCAGCCCGTGCATGACATGCAACGCCTCATCGCCAGCCAGCGGCCCTTCGCCGGGCGGGTGGTTGGCGTCACCGGCGGCACGGTCCGCGTGGCCACTGCGCAGGGGGTGGTTGAGGTATCTGGATCAGGGTTGGCGGTGGGGGATCGGGTGGTCGTGAGGAATGGCAAGGTGGACAAGATACGGCAAAACGACGCCGCAAACATTCTGTTCGTTTGACCCCATTCCACCCAAAGGCGTGCGCAGGCATGCCTCGCTCATCAGGAGAAAATACGATGGAAACCGAGGAAATCCTCAAGCTTCTTGGCTTTGTGGTCTCGTTGGCCGGCGGGCTGTGGGGCGTCATGCGCTATCTGCTGGGCCGCATCGAGGCGCTGGATCAGGCCGTTGGCCAGAAAGTGGTGCGCATCCATGAACGGATCGAATCCGTCCAGAAGGAGTTCGTTCGCAAGGATGAACTCCTGCCGCACCTGGAGCGGATCGAGAAGGCGCAGGACCGGACCAACCAGCGCATCGACGAGCTGTTCCGCCAAGTCATGAAGTATCAGACCGAGCACCCCAACTGCAAAAAAGCGCTTCCCTGAATCGACCCCAACCCCAATCACGGAGACATCCCATGTTGACTCTGCTCGGAAGCCTGTTGGGCTTCATCTCCAGCTCTTTCCCTGAAATCCTGCGCATGTTCCGCGAACGCCAGGACCGCAACCATGAACTGGCCATTCTGGATCGCCAGATGGAGCAACTCCGGCTGGGGCATCAGCAGCGTCTGGAGGAAATCCAGATCCAGGCGGACATCGAGGAGAGCAAGGCCCTGTACCAGACCGTTCAGCCCACGGGCGTGCGGTGGATCGACGGCCTGCGGGGGTCCGTGCGTCCCATTATCACCTATGCCTTCTTCATGCTGTTCGTCGCCGTGAAGGGGGCGGCGCTCTGGTCCCTGGCCCAGCATGCGGACTTGTCGATCATCGAAGCGCTGCCGAAGATCTGGGATGAGGAGACGTCGGCCCTGTTTGCGGCGGTCATGTCCTTCTGGTTCGGGCAGCGGGCGCTGACCAAGTTCCGGAAGGGGTGACGACATGCGCCACATCACCGAAGAGGGGCTGAATCTGATCAAGCGGTTCGAGGGGTTCAGCCTGACCGTCTACATCTGTCCCGCCGGGTGGCCCACCATCGGCTATGGGCATGTCGTCCGCCAGGGGGAAACGTTCGAGGAACCCATCTCCCGTCTTGAGGCGGAGGAGTTGCTCAGGCGGGACGTGGCCTGGGCCGAACAGGCGGTATTGCGCTTGGTCGATACCCCCTTGTCGGATGGCCAGTTCGATGCCTTGGTCTCCTTCACCTTCAACCTGGGTTCCGGGGCCTTGCAGCGCTCCACGCTCCGCCGCAAGGTCAACCGGGAAGAGCACGAGGATGTCCCCCGCGAGTTCCTGCGCTGGGTCTGGGCCGGCGGACGGAAGCTGAAGGGGCTGATCCGTCGCCGTGAGGCGGAAGGCCTGCTGTACCAGTCCGCCTGATCACCGTTTCCGATTCCCCATCCACTTCTGCGATTTGATGCCCCCTTTCCGAAGATGAAGGGGCAGGATCATGGTGCCGATGGCCTGGGCCAGATTGTCCGATACCGGTAGCCCGTCCGCCTGATGCTGCACGAGCCAATCCACGATCTCGGTTTTGGTCGCCGTGGGCTCGCGGCCATCGACCCAGAAGTGTGCCACGGCCTTGTTGATCAGCTCCAGGTGTTCCGTGGGAGCGCTCCGCAGGGCTGGTTTGCCACTCTTCCAGCGGCTTGCGGGCGCTTCCTGCGCGCCAACCAGAGAGGGATCGGGCCACAGGCAGTGCAGGAGGGGTTCGGGGATCGCGGCCTCGATGTACTGACCGCCTCCGAAGGTCAACGTTCCCGTCCGCCAATCCGCATTGCCCTCCAGCCAATGTTGGGCTGGGATGGGGGTCGGATTGGCGGCGTGCATCTCCCAGGCTTCATCCGGATTGATGACCCGCCACTGCGCAGGGGGGGGTTGAGGTATCTGGATCAGGGTTGGCGGTGGGGGATCGGGTGG
>JADGCD010000291.1 GCA_015229165.1 Nitrospinota bacterium
CCGAGCCGGAAGGGGTCGGCGTCCCCGGCGCCGACCCGTCGCAAGGGGAGCTTTCGACCGCCCCCCGGACCTCGCTGGGGCTCCGGCTGGTCGGCACCATATCGGCAGGGGGGGAGGGCGCCCGGCTGGCCGCCATCGAGCGCAAAGACGTGGGTGAAGCGGCCATCTACCGGGTGGACGACGAGGTCATGGGCGCCCGGGTGGTTCGGATCGAACGGAACCGGGTCTACCTCGTCCGGGAGGGGGTCACCGAAGTTCTCCCCCTCGATCTGGAAGAGCGCACCGACCCCCGCAGCGCCCCCGGACGGCAAGGCTTCGCCGGAACCCCCGGGGCCGACGTCTCCGAAGCCGGGGAGGGGGCGTACGTCCTCTCCGATCGCTACGTCAAGGCCGAGCTGGCCAACATGAGTTCGCTGCTGACCCAGGTCCGGGCCGTTCCTAACCTCGACAAGAGCGGCGCCGCCGACGGCTTCAAGCTCTTTTCCATCAAGAAAGGGTCGATCTTCGACAAGATCGGCTTCAAGGACCACGACGTGGTCAAGCGGGTCAACGGCGTGGAGCTCGACTCCGCCGAAAAGGGGCTGGAGCTTTTCCAGGCCCTGCGCAGCGAGAAGAGCTTCCTGGTCGACATCGACCGGAACAACGCGAAAAAAACCCTCACCTTCAACATCCAGTGAACCCATGCGTCGACATCTCATGAAGGCCTCCGGACTTCCCCTGTTGCTGACGGCGATCCTGCTCCTTTCCCCCCACCCGGTGGCCGCCCGGGGACCGGCCCCGCTGGTCACGGTACCTTTCGGCGCCGATTCGGCCCTCATCGGGGCCGACGGGGTGGGGCTGCTCGACGCCGCCCTGGCCGGATTCCCGGAAGGGGACATGAAGGTGGTCGGCTACTCCTGCTACAAGGGGGACCCGACCCGCTCCGACAAACTGGCCGCCGCCCGGGCCAAGGCGGTGGCCGACTGGCTCGCCGGGGCCGGACGCGCGCCGGTGGAGGTCACCTCCTCCTCCGCCCCCTGCGGAACCCCCAAGGGGCGCATGGGGCGCGTGGCGGTGGTGTTCCCCCTCCTCCCCGACGACAACCGGGAGGGGGCCGACGATCTCCCCGCTCCCCCCCAGCCGAAGCTGATCAACATCGACTTCAAGGACGCCGAGATCCAGACCGTCATCCGGACCTTCGCCGAACTGACCGGCAAGAACTGCGTCATCGACGAAAAGGTCAAAGGGAAGGTGACCATCATCTCCCCCAAGGAAGTGACCGAAGCCGAGGCGGTGCGGGTTTTCGAATCGACGCTGGAGGTCTACGGCTACTCCATGGTGCAGGCGGGCAACGTCATCAAGGTGGTGCCGACGCTGGACGCGCGGCAGAAGGCCACTTTCGGCTCCGGCGATCCGGGTGACACCCTGGTCACCCGCCTGATCCCCCTCAAGAGCGTCAAGGCCATGGAGCTGGCCAACACCCTGCGCCCCCTGATTCCGGCCACCAGCTATCTGGCCGCCTACGCCCCCTCCAACACCCTCATCGTCACCGACTTCGCCGGCAACGTCGCCAAGCTGCTCAAGATCATCGACCAGATCGACAGCCCCCTGCACGAGCAGTCGGTCACCGTCGTCCAGCTCCGGTTCGCCGGGGCGAAGGAACTGACCGACAAACTGTCCAGGATTTTCGGCGCCGAAGGAAGTAGCCAGAACCGCCCCGGGCAACCTCCCGTACCCAGCCCGGCCAGTCCCGCAGAGATCGCCGGGCAGGAAGCCATGGGGCAGCCGCAGATCATCGCCGACGAGCGGATCAATTCGCTTATCATCGTCGCCGCCCGCCCCGTCACCGACCGGATTCTGGAGCTGATCGCCCAACTCGACGTCCCCAGCCCCCGGGGTCGGGGGCGGATCAACGTCCACTACCTCAAGTACGGCGACGCCGAGGAGATGGCCAAGGTCCTCAACAACATCGCCGGACAGGCCACCCCGGCCCCCGGCCAGCCCGGCCTCCCCAATCAGGCGACCCAGCTCACCGACAAGGTGACCATCACCCCCGACAAGTCGACCAACTCGCTGGTCATCACCGCCTCCGTCGAAGACTACGAAACCCTCAAGGGGGTCATCGACCGGCTCGACATCCGTCGGCGGCAGGTCTTCGTCGAAGCCCTCATCATGGAGGTAAGCTCCAGCAAAAGCCGCCAGTTCGGCATCGAGTGGCGCAGCACCGCCGACTTCACCCAGAGCGGCGTCAAACCGTACGGCGGGCAGGACTTCGGCAACATCAACAACACCGCCGTCAACCCGCTGGCCGCCCCCATGGGGATGGCCGTCGGCGTGGTCGACGGGGTCATCGAATACGGCGGCAAGCAGTTCCTCAACATCGGCGCCCTGGCGCATGCCCTCCAGACCGACGCCGAGGTCAACGTCCTCTCCACCCCCAACATCCTGACCACCGACAACGAAGAGGCCGAAATCGTCGTGGCTGACGAAGTGCCGCTGGAA
>JADGCD010000292.1 GCA_015229165.1 Nitrospinota bacterium
GCTTTCGATCCCTTCCAGTCGATCCAGGGGTACGAGGAATGGGCGGGCTCCTTCGTCCATGCCGATACGCCTGATGAGGTGGCGCGCATCAAGGCGAAGATCGACCGGGAAAACAAGGCGCGTGAAACCCTGTCCTCTGCCGGCGCCCAAGGCTTGGTGGCGGGCTTGGCTGCGGGGCTTCTTGATCCCGTCAACCTGATCCCGGTTGGTGGTTCCATCGTCAAGTCGGGTCGCCTGGGCTATGACGTCGCCAAGAGCGCGGCGGCGGGCGCTCGGGTAGGCTTCGTCACAAGCGCAGCGCAAGAAGCTATCATGCAAGGAGTGCAGGAAACTCGAACATCAGGCGAAAGTGCCGCCGATATCGGTGTTACGACCTTGCTTGCCGGTGCGCTTGGTGGTGCCGCCCCACTGGTAAGAGCTGGTTATGGAAGCCTTCGCCAAACGGCTGCTATTGCCAGGGACCAGCGGGCCATTGGGGAATTGTACCGCCGTGCCCATGCCGACCCCGAAGGCGTAAAGATCAGCGCGCCCGGGGATCGGCATGTAATCGACCTTGGCGAAGTGCAACAGGGCCTTGAGCGCGTGGTGGTGGATCGCGGCGAAGGGGTCTTTCGGGATAACGGATCGCTCAGACTGGAAACCAATTACGGCTTGGTCAAAGTGATCTGGAAGCATGGGGTTGAAAGCCCCGAAGCTGGCGACCAGGCGCTTGCCCGTATGATCGTCGGAAAAGGCGACGTTCTGGGGTTGGCGAACGCGGTTCGCCGTTTTGAGCCCGAACATATCGACAATGCAGGCAAGGGGCATATGGAATGGCGGTGGGCCATTGAGCGCCCGGACGCCAACGGGGAAGCGCGGCAAGTGGTCTACGCCGTGCGCCGGTTCACGCATGGCGACCAAGCGGACCATGTGGTGACGATCTACGTCCCCAAGCCGGGCGAAGAGATAGCGCTGTCTGTTCCAAGGAAAAGGGCGGGCACCGACTCTGGTTCCCCCTCCGAGGGTTTACGCCCCTTCGGGGATACCACTGGCGAGCCTTCGTCTCAGCTTCGCCAGGGCCAGCGGGCGGTGCCCGATAGCATCTTAGCACCGGAAGGGGAGAAGGTACAGGCCACCCCCTTGGAGGATTTGGCTACCAAGGCCGAACAAGACCTGGCTGTGCCGCCCGAGGGGCTTGATCCTCTGGAACCCGGGTTCTTGAAGTTATCCGATGAAATGGGCGATAGCGCCCCAAATCCGGTCCAGGGTGGCAGTGTGGGGGCGAAGGCGGTTCATGACACCACCTTGGCCGAAGAGACACTCAAGAGCGCCCTGGGGCTGGAAAAGGCCGTCAGCTTCCAAGACCCGGTGTTGCGAGGGGTCACCTCACCTTCGGTCGATACACGGCGGACCATTCAGGCGTTGGCCGAGACACCCCTTTATTTCGATAAAAATGCAGCGGGTATTGCCTCACCCATAGCCGCCACCACCCGGATTAAGATGTGGGACGCCCCTTTGGCCCGGGCGATCCAAGGCATGGATAACCTGTTCGTACGCTACCGCCTGGGGCGAGAGCAGCGTTTCGGGGATATTGCCCGCCTTGGAGCTTCTGATCTTCTATCCAGACGTGATCCCCTCCTTCTCGACTATGCAGCCTTTCGCAGGGCGGTTGGCGGGGCCATGCGCCGGAATGACCAATCCAGCATTCCCGAGGTGACGGAAGCGGCGCAGCTGATGCGCAGAGAGGTTTTTGATCCCCTCAAGGTTAGGGCCATCAAGGCCGGTCTTTTACCCGAAGACGTAAAGCCGGAAACCGCCGCCTCGTATCTGACCCGCGTTTACGATATTCCCAAGATTGTCGCCCATCGACCTGAATTTGAGCGCCGCCTTGTCGCCTGGCTAAGGGAGGCCAGGCAACAATCGGGTGAACGTCTGCGGGACTTCGAGGCTGCTGTTCAGCGCCACGAGAAAGACCTATCCCGCTTGGACGGCGAACATGCCGGAATGGATGGAGAATTCCAGTTGTCTGAAGCTGCTTGGAATGAAGCCAAGCATGGGGTAACAGCCGCCGAACGCGATGTGATGGCGGCTAGGCGCGAAGTCCGCCAAACAGAGGGCGCCATCAAGAACGCCCTTATTCCCAAGCTGGCGAAGAAACGACAAGAAAAGGCGCTGGAACGTCTGGCGTCGGCAGAGGCGAAGCTGTCCACCTTAAAGGAAATCCGAGACGCCGCCCGGGTTGAAAGCTATGCCAATGCCGCCAAGCGGGCCAACTTGGAAGGCGCTCTTCGCAAATCTCAGGCTGCCTTGGAAAAGGCCCGCAAGGCGCTTGATAACGAGAAGGGGTTTGTAAGCCTGGAAGATATTGAACTTGCCGACGTGGCAACGCAAATCACGGATCAGGTTATCGGGGCTTCGCCCGCCCGGTCCTTCTATGAGCCGGTGCCGTTGACGCGCGGACCGTTGCGCGAACGCACACTTTCAATCTCGGATCGGGCGA
>JADGCD010000293.1 GCA_015229165.1 Nitrospinota bacterium
CGGTCTTCACGGTTTCGTCCATGGTCACGGTCTCCTCTGGTTGTGTCTGGTTGGACAGGGGGGGCATGGCGTCGATATTCGGGTTGTTGGTCAGCCCTCGGCGACGTCCACGACCGGGTCCGGCGCGACATCGTCGCCTCCGACGCCGCCGCGCTCGACGAGACCCTCTCGTCCGACCTGATCCGTCCGCTGATCGATTACAACTTCGGCCCGCAACGGCGCTACCCGAAAGTCGTGACCCGGCTGGAGGGCGAGTCCGAACGGACGGGGAAACTGGAGCGGATCGAGCGGCTCGTCCGGATGGGGGCCGCCGTCCCCGCCCGGATCGCCGCCGAAGCCGCCGGGATTCCGCTGTCCGGTGACCCGGACGCCCCCCTGACGCTGGCCGCGAAAGGAGCCTGACATGGAGACGATCATCGTCCCCCGGGGGCGCTTCCCCCATCCGATGGGGGAGCAGAATCTCGACCTTCCCGCCCTCATGCGGATCGTCGCCCGGGCCAAATCCGGTGGGCGCGACCTGGTGGTCGAAGAACTCGGCGGCGTCCCGGAAGAGGGTGTGGCTGCCGGTCAGTTGGGCGTTGATGAACTCGTCGGCGGTGTCGTCGCTGATAATGGCGGCGGCGTCCGATCCGAGATCGCGGACGGCCCGTTTGAGCGCCTCCCGGGCGGCGTCGTCGGCCCCCGGCTTGAACGTTCCCAGCCGCAGCGGAACGCCGTAGAGGTCAAGAAAAGTGAGCCAGTCTTTGACGGTGTAGTTGCTGAAGAGAAACGCCCAGGCGATGCCGCGATACAGCCCGGCGCGCACGGCGTCGTCCCCCTTGGAAAGGCGGTGGTAGACGAACTTCTCCCGTGGCAGCTCCACCCCGCGCGGATGTTCCGGGTCGAGATAGCGGGGGAAGGCCAGCAGCCGATTCGGGTCGTCAAAGTCGATGAACGAGAAGAGCCGCTGCGGACGGGGGACCAGGTCGGCCACCACCACGTCGCCGTCGACCACTTCCCATATGATTTCGGCGACGGCGAACCCGTGGGAGACGGCGGACATAAGCGCCGTGAGGGTGGCCTGCATCCGGGGGATGCGGTCGAAGGCGTCGGCGGCGAAGCGGGCGATCTCCCGGTCGAGGGGGTCGTCCCCGGCGGGGACCACCGCACGCGGGAGCGAGACGGCGGCCAGCGCGCGGGTCTGCATGACGGCGCCGAGGTGAAGGTCCTTCTCCTCCATCCGGTCGAAAAAGGCCATCGCCTCCCCGCAATGCCCGGCGTCGAGCGCCGCCAGCAGGGCCGAAAGGCGCCCCGGCGTCACGGCGCCGGTGGGGCCGGTCATCCAGCCGTTGACCGGACGCGACGGAATTTTCTCTCCCGTGGGCGGTGATGGAAGAAGCGGCTTATTCATCATGGGTTTCCTTCCGTAAGGGTTGCGGTTACCAGCGGCGGGTCCGCCGGGAGATCGATTCGTAGGCCACCGGCCCCTGGATCGGGGCGTTGCGGGCGGCGAAGAGGGCAAGCAGCAACCCCCACGCCCGGTCGGCGTGTCCGGCGGCGCTGCGGCGGGCGTGGTAGATCCGTCCCCCGGCGGGGGTCACCTCCTCGCGCAGGGAGGCCAACTCGGCGATCAGGTCCCGGTCGGCGGGGATCAGGAGCCGCCGGTCGGTGAAGGCGTGATAGGCGCCCCCCACCATCAGCTCCTTGGTCTTGGGGGTGAAGACGACCGGCTCCACCCGGTGGGGGAACTCGGCGGAAAGCGTCTCCGCCAGGTCGAGGCCGACGCCGGTGGAGTCCACCGCAAGCTTCACGACCCCGTGGGCCAGCGCCCCCCGGATCACCTCTTTTTGCGTGGCGAAGGGGACGCCGGTGAAGGAGACCATCATCCGGGCCACGAGCCGCTCCCCCACCCGGTCGAGGATGACCAGCGCCGCGGCGTCGCGGCTGCGGGCCGGGTCGTACCCGGCCACCAGCGGCCCCGACCGGCGGGCGGCCAGCCACTGCCAGTCGACGGCGGAGGGGACCGTGTCGACCCGCCGGAAGAGGAGAGTCGCGTCGACGTCGCCGAAGTCGGCCTCGGCGCAGGTCAGGATCAGCTCCGTGGGGAAGACCGCCTCCTCCATGTCGGAGAAAGCCAGCTCCGACTCCTGCCGGAAGGCTTTCTCCGTCATGGAGGCGTAGACCGTCTTCAGCGCCTCGCTGCCGAACCGTTCGACCCGGTCGGCGGTCGGCATGGCGGGGGCCTCGTGGGCGGCGACGGCGACGTCGTCGCACAGCGCCCCGCAGAGCCACCACGGAATCTCGTAGCGGGCCACGGCGCCGTAGGCGCCCCGCGACAGCTCGTGGAACACCCCCCCTTTCCCCAGCGGGGTCGATTCGACGGTCAGGATGTCCTCCATCCGGCGGGCGGTGACGTGCAGCGCCCCTTCATAGATGGCCCGCGCCCCGACGCAGTGGGGAAGCTCGGAGATGCCGACGTCCCCTCCCCTGCCGCGTGGC
>JADGCD010000294.1 GCA_015229165.1 Nitrospinota bacterium
GCCTGATCCCCCCCTACGACCACCAGAATCTGGGCGAGATTTTCTGGAGCGTCCGGACGCTGGCGGAGCAGGCCCTCAACGAAATCACCGTCGGCCCCGACCAACTGGTCACGCTGACCCCCGACGAGCCGGACCACTTCAGCGCCGAGTTGCCCGACGGCTTCTACAACCCCCGCTACCGCTACTATCTCTCGCTGCGTAGCGAGAGCGACCAGGAGCGGCTCCTGCGCCACGCCGAAGGGGGCGCCAAGATGGGCGCCGCCACCGCCTTGCCCGACCTGATCTCCCGTTCCCTCTCCGGGGTCGAGCTGATCCCGCTGGCCACCCCGCCGCAGGGGGTTCCCCGGCGGACGCAGGCGCTCTACTTCCGCATCGAACCGGCCAGCGAGCAGTGGGAGACGGTGGGGCGGGAGAAAAAGGTCGCCTTCTACCTCGACCACAGCCCCGACGACCTGAAGGTCGAAATCGTCGTGCGGAAGCGGTGACCCCATGAGGATTGTCGACCGGTTCATCCCCCTGTTGGCCGAGGCCGAACTCTTCTTCGGGGAGCGTGCGGCCGGGACGGTGGCCGACCTGCGGGAAAAGGTCGACCGCCTCGTCGGGGAGGCCCGACGCGACCCGGCCTCCGACGGATTCACCGCCGACGACATCGAGGAAGCCCTCTTCCCGGTGGCGGTCTGGATCGACGAGATGGCCATGAACGCCGCCTGGGAGGGGAGCCGACCGTGGAAAGGGGCGCAGCTCCAGCGCTCGCTGTTCGACACCGCCCGGGGAGGGGAGATCTTCTTCGAGCGGCTGGAAAACCTCCCCCCCGAGAAAAACGGGGTCCGGGAGGTCTATCTCCTTTGTCTCACCCTCGGTTTCAAGGGGAAATACTACCTCACCCCCGGTCAGGCGGTACCCGACGAGTTGATCCGCCGCCACTTGGACCTTTTCCTCAAGAGCCGGGACCGGGGGGACATCCCCTCGCCGTTGCGCCGCTACCTTGCCTCCTCCCGCATCGACACCGCCCGGAAGGGGGGAGCGCTGCTGACCGAGGTTCCCCTCTTCGAAGCCGCCTACGGCGCCGGTGAAGGGCTCGGACAAGGGGCAGGCCGGACGCCGGTGGTGAGCCGACTCATGCTGGCGGGGGCGGCGGCGCCGGTGATCCTGCTGGGCGCCCTCTATTTCGTGTTCGACTACGAGCTGTCCCGGCTGGTCGGCGCCTTCATCGAGACCCTGGCCCGATGAAGATCGTCAAGGCGGTTCTCAAAATCGGGCTGATCGTGATCGCCCTGATCTTCCTGCTGGTCGCCGCGATCTACGGGGCCGACCGCATGGGGTGGCCGCTCTGGACCGCGGCCCCCCTCTTCCTCGGGGCGCTGGCCCTGCTGGTGGCCCTGCAAGGGATCGTCCGCTGGTTCGTCCGGCGTCGCCAGCGGGGATTCCTCGTCACCCGCGACGCCGCAGGCGGGGGGCGGATGGGGAGTATCCAGAGCCGGTGGCGCGAGGGGATGAACGTCCTTTCCCGGTCGCGGCTCGGCGGTTCGGCGGACCCCCGCTATGCCCTGCCGTGGCTCATCGCCATGGGAACCCCCGGCTCCGGGAAGACGGCCCCCACCGCCGTCATCCGGCGCCGCTTCCGGGCGAGAAGCAGTTCGGTCTCCCGTCCCCGGTCGTCGGGCATGATGCGGGAGAGAAGGTCGCGGACGAAGAGGCCGCCGGACGCGGGGGCGCCCGTCGCGGATGCGGGGCCGAAGCCGGGATCCTCGGGCAGCGGCCAACGGGAGGCGTCGCCGTCGAGGGCGGCGAGGAAATAGACCCCCCGCAGGAAGGGGGTCTCCTGATACGGATTGTCGGCGAAGGCGCCCTGGGCGAAGGCGGCCAGCGGCGCCCGAAGCGATTCGACCTCCCGGGGGATCAGCAGGGCGGCCCGGCGAAGCCTCCGGGGGTCGTCCCCCTCGCGGAAGGCGCCCCCGGCGTAGAGGGAGGCCAGCGCAAGATCGCCCAAGGCGCCGACGACGCTGTCGAAGGCGGCCGCGACGATGGTCTCGACCCGCCCCGGCGCCGGGGTCTGATAGCCCATGGCCTGTCCCCGGCTCTCCTCGTCGAGACGCCGCCACAGTTCCGGCATCCCATCGAGCCGGTCGATCTTGGTGACCGCAAGGCAGACGGGGATGTTGCTCCCCATGACCCGCATCAGTTCGTCGAGCCGACTGCGGAGCCGTTTCCCCCGCTCCCGCAACCCGTCGGCGTCGACCTCCCGCAATTCGTCGACGCCGATGGTGACCAGCACGCCGTTGACCGGCTCGCGGCGGCGGGTGTTTTCGACGAGGGTCAGGAGCCGACGCCATTCGACGTGGTCGGCGTCCCCGGCGGCGGCCATGGACCAGCGCCCGCAGGTGTCGATGACCAGACTCCGGTCGAAGTAGCGGAGGTCGAAGGTGTCGGTGGCCCCCTCCGCCGCGAGCCCTTCGGCCTCGGGAAGGGGGGAGGCG
>JADGCD010000295.1 GCA_015229165.1 Nitrospinota bacterium
CGCCGCAAGGGCGTCAGCGGCGGGCGGCCATGAGCCGGTCGAGGATGGCCAACTCTTCGACGGTGTTGGCGCCGTGGACGACCGACGGGTCGTCCGCCACCACGCCGGTGACGGTCAGACCGTCGGCGACCGCCAGTCCCACCAGATCGGTCAGGTAGTATTCCCCCCCGGCGTTGTCGCAGGTGAGGCGGGCCAGTGCGGGGAAGAGAAACGGGGTCTCGAAGACGTAGACCCCGGCGTTGATTTCGTCGAGGGCAAGTTGTTCCGGGGTGGCGTCTTTGGCCTCCACGTTTGCGACGATGGCGCCGGATGAGTCCCGGACGATCCGCCCGTACCGTCCGGCGTCATCGACCCGGCAGGTGAGCAACGTCATGACGGCGCCGGTGGCCCGGTGGGCGTCGAGGAGCCGGACGACCAGTCCCGCCGGAAGCAGGGGGACGTCGCCGGAAAGAACCACCACCTGCGATACCTCCCCCAGCGTCCCTTCGGCGCAGGCGACGGCGTGCCCGGTGCCGCGTTGCTCCTCTTGCACGGCGAAGCGGACGCCGCTGTCGGCGAAGGCGCGCTCCACCACCTCCCGCATATGACCGACGACGGCGACCACCGGATCGGCGCCGACGGCCCGGGCGGTGTCGACGACCCAGGCCAGCATGGGGCGTCCCCCCACCGGCAGCATCACCTTGGGGAGGTCGGCTTTCATGCGGGTCCCTTTTCCGGCGGCCAGGATCAGCGCGGCGAAGGGGGGGAGGCGATCCATCAGGCGTTTTCCTCGGCGGCGCTGTAGGCGTCCCAGATCATCGGCCATCCCTGCCGGACGATCATGGCCATCACCTCTGCGTAGGCGCGGATCTCCTTCTGGGCGTCGGGGGCGAGGCGGAGCCTGAGGTAGTGGAGGAGGTTACGCATGTCGATGGACCAGACGATCTGGGTGTAGGCCGAGACCGGCAGGACCACCCGCGCCTGCTCCCGCGCGACGCCCAGTTCGATGAGCTTTTTGTAGGTCGCGTAGGCCTGATGGTTGAGCCCGTCGATGAGGGTCCGGGCCTTGTCGGAAACGTCGTCGGTCAGCGGATCGCCGCTCATCTGCTTGTTGGTGGAGCTTTGGCTGCGCACATCGTCGCGGGCCGGGACATAGAACATGTCGGGGCATTCGCTGTAGCGGAACGACCATTCGTTCAACGACGCCGTCCGGTGGCGCACATGCTGGCGCATGACGAAGATCGGCATACGGATGCGAAAGGTCAGCGCCACCATTTCAAAGGGGGAGGTGTGCTTGTCGACCCAGAGACGGCGGATCAGCTTCCGGTCGGCCTCTTCGTTCTTCCCCTCGTCCCCCTGATACGACGTCCGGGCGGCCCTGGCCACGGTCCGGTCGGCGCCCAAATAGTCGACCAACTCCACCTGACCGTATTCGTGGACCGGATGGATCACGCCGAGAAGCTGTTCGGCCCCGTCGCTGACGGGGCGTCCGGTGCGGCATTCGTTCACGGCGTCGTTCCTTTTGCGGGAGTGAGGGTGAAATCGGCGTACCAGGCGGTGGCGACGCCGCCGGTGTTGTCGCTGTCGGACATTATACCGATCCCGGCGATGCGCGGCGGCTCCTCGTGAAAAATACGGCGGAAATCGTCCCCCGGACGGACCGATTCGTTCACCCATCCCCCCGCGACGGGGGCTCCCCTGCGCAGGGCGACGATTCTCGCCTGCCCGGTGTAGGGGCTTGCGACGACCTGCCCCTCCGGGAGGCGGGTCGACCAGATATAGGTGAGAGTGGCCGCTGGAGGGTATTGCCCGTAGATGAGGCGGGTGGCGGCGTATTTCATCCGGGTCCAGAGGTCGGCGCCTTCGGAATCGTAGGCGAAGAGGACGTAGACCCGGGCGACCGCGTCGTCGCTTTCTTTGCGGGCCACGTTGGCGCCCGCCACCGGGGCGAGAACGGTCCACGACCAGTCGAGCCGGGCGTCGGGATCGGCGTCGGTTTCGAAATAGAGGGCCGAGGCCGAGGCGTCAGCGAAGGCCTTGACCGCCACTCTTCCCTCATGCTCCACGAGGCGGTAGTCGGTATGGCGGGGGATGTCGGAGAAGGTGAGCGCCTTCCATCCCCGGGGGAGGTCCCCGTCGCGGTCCCCCAGGGAGAAAGGGGGGATGAGCGATTCTTCGGCGCCCGCCGTCATGAGGAGCAGGAGCCCCAGCGCCGCGAGGCGTCCCATCAGCCCCGACCGGCGGCCATGCGGGCGGCGGCGTTCAGGCGCAGGAGGGTCCGCTCCTTGCCCAGCGCGGCCATCACCTCGAAGAGGCCGGGGCTGACGGTCCGCCCGGTCAGGGCCAGCCGGGTCGGCTGGGCCAAGGCTTTCATCTTGAGCCCCTTTTCTGCAAGCAAGGCGTTGAAGGCGGCCTCCAGAGCGCCTTCGGCGGAGAAATCGACGGCGCCGATCCGGTCGGCCAGTTCGGCCAGCAGGGGCGCC
>JADGCD010000296.1 GCA_015229165.1 Nitrospinota bacterium
ACCTTCGCGGTGGACCCGGAGACGCTGCCGGCAGGGACGACGATCATCGGGGGGATGGCGCCGGGGGCTGGGAACTGGCCGGCATCAACGCGGGTGACGGCTCCTGGCTGGTTTCGGCAGCGGATATGACCGGTCTGGCGGTGGTTCCCCCTGCCAGCACGCAGGCCGGGAGCTTCGATCTGACCGTGACCGTGGTCACCACCGAAAACGATGGCGACATCAATGCCCACGCAGCCCATTCCTTCACCGTCTCCTATGCCGCCAACGCCGGCGGCGGCGCGGGGGGGGACGCCGGGGCCAGCGCGGGTGACCTGACCCAAGGCAACGCATCCGGCCACGAGGATACCCCGATCGCCCTCGATCTGGCCGCTGCCCTGTCCGACGGGGACGGCTCCGAGAGACTCACCTTCGCGGTGGACCCGGAGACGCTGCCGGCAGGGACGACGATCATCGGGGGGACGGTCCATCCGTTGACCGGCGAGATGCTGTTCACCTCCGCCACCATCGGCAATCTCACCATCACGCCCCCGGCCAATTTCAGTGGCGAGATCGCCTTCGACATCAGGAAGATCACCAGCGAGATCGGCGGGGACCAACACGTCGCGAGCCAGAGGATGACGCTGCAGGTCGATCCCGTCTCCGACGGTCCCGTCATGCGACTCGCCTCGGCGGGCGGCGCGGAGGATCAGGCCATCGCGGTCGATCTGCAACTCTTGCTGCCGGATGCGGACGGCTCCGAATCCTTGGGAGAAGGGCCATTGTTGCTGACGGGACTGCCGGAGGGCGCGACGATGAATATCGGTTTCGCAGGTCCCGAACCCGGCACATGGCACATTTCTCAGGCAGACCTGCACGTCACCGCGACCAACGTCGCCGGGGAACCAGTGGCCTGGGATCTGCCCGGTTTGACCGTCACACCGCCTGCCGGTTCCGACCAGGATTTCACCCTCGGCATCTCCCTCTCCGGAGGGGAGACGGGGGGAGACGTGGTGACGACCAATGCGGCGGCAAACGTGGACGTGATGGCGGTGGCCGATGCCCCGGAGCTTGCCGCAGCCGACAACACGGGCGCGGAGGACGCCCCCCTGACCCTGACCGGACTGGCCGCCGCCCTGACCGACCTCGATGGCTCGGAGTCGCTGACCGTGGTGATCTCCGGTGCCGGGGAGGGGGTCTTCTTCAACAGCGTGACGGGCGCCGTGGCCGGCACGGACAACGGTGACGGTTCCTGGACCTTCCAGGGCGGCGAGTTGGCCCACCTGACGCTCTCCATGCCTCCGGACTGGTCGGGGAAACTCGACTTGACCGCCACGGCCTTCGGCGTGGAGACGGAAAATGGCGATGTCGCCCAGACGGCCAGGAGTTTCGCGGTCTCCTTCGAGTCGGCTGCCGACGAACCGGTCGTCGCGCTGGGCGACGCCTCCGGGCGCGAGGACTCCTCCATTCCTCTGACGATCCAGGTCGCCGGCACCGACATGGACGGTTCGGAGATCCTGAACATCTTCGTTGCGGATCTCCCCGACGGCGCTCTGCTTTCCAGCGGTATCGACAACGGGGACGGCACCTGGAGCCTGACCCTGGCCGATCTGGAGGGATTGACCATCACCCCGCCCCAGGACGCGGACCAGGATTTCACGCTCCAGGTGACGGTGAATTCGCTCGATCCGTATAGCGGCGCGGTCTCTCCCCGGACGACGATGGACCTGAACGTGCGCATCGAGTCGGTGGATGACGCCGCCTCGATGACCGTCGCGTCCGGGACGCAATATGGCCGGGTGGGCGGGACGGCCTTCCGGGTGGCCCCGGAGTTGACCCTGACCGATGTGGACAGCACCGAGGTGAATGGCGCGCTGGTCAGGATTTCCGGCGGGATGCAGAGCGGGGATACGCTCACGCTCGACGGGTATACCATCACCACGGTGGCCCCCGGTGTCCACCAGATCGATGGCACGCACATCCAGGTGGTGGGGGGTGGCTTCCATGGCGCGACCGGCACCCTCACCCTGACGGGCAGCGATGATCTCGCCACCTACCAGTCCGTGCTGGAATCGGTCAAGCTGAACGCCACCAGGGATGGTGATCGCGCCATCTCCTTTCAGGTGGTCGGATTCGACGGCACTCCCGGCGCGGCGCAATCCGTGGATGCGGTCGTGACCCGCAGCATGGTGTCAGGCGACAACACCCTGGCCGACACGATGACCGGAACCTCCGGCAATGACTGGCTTTCCGGACGCGGCGGCGACGATACCCTCAACGGCGGCGCGGGCAACGACGTGTTGCAAGGCGGCGCGGGTGATGATCTGCTGGATGGGGGCAAGGGGAATGACCTTTTCCTGTTTGGCGCGGGTCAGGGACAGGATACGGCGAGCGGTGGCCTGGAAAATGGTTGGCTGGATGTCGTGCAGCTGGATGGCGTGACCGGCGCTCCGTCCGCCTCGCCTGCCGGGGAGGGA
>JADGCD010000029.1 GCA_015229165.1 Nitrospinota bacterium
AACGCAGATAGTTTTTCCGCGACCTGCTGGGCGTCCCCCTACTCACTCACACAGCTTTCACCCGCGCGGCGGCGCGTGTGTTCAACGCTTTTCAGGGGGTTATTGCGCATGAACTGGTACCGTCGGCTTTCTCTGGGGGGAAAGCTCGTCAGCGCGCTGGCGCTGATCCTGTTCGTTCTCTCGCTGGTCTCCATCGCCCTCTCGGTCCGGGAGCAGCGCTCCATCGCGTTCAACCAGACCCGCTCCTTCGCCAACGGGGTGGCGGAGACGGTCCTGTCGTCGCTGAACACGATGATGCTGCAGGGGACCATCGGGGAGCGGGAGGGTTTCCTGAAACTGATCGTGGCCACCACGCCGGGGATGACCGACATCCGGGTCATCCGCAGCGACTCGGTGAACGAGCAGTTCGGCGAGGGGCTGCCGCAGGAGAAGCCGCAGGACGAGATCGACCGGAAGGTGCTGGCCAACGGCGTCCCCTTCTACGACGTGGTACAGACGCGGGAGGGATCGGTCTTCCGGGCGGTGATCCCCTTCGTCATGGAGGAGAACCGGGGAGGGGTGATCAACTGCCTGGACTGCCATGACGGCGAAGTGGGGACGGTGAACGGGGCGCTGTCGATGGCGATCTCGATGAAGGAGGCCGACGCGGCGGCGCGGCTGGCGCTGATGGAGCAGGTCGCCTTCTTCGTGGCCCAATTGCTCATCGTGCTGGTGCTGGTCTTCTGGATCATCAAGAAAAGCGTCAGCGAGGTGCTGTGCGGCATCGTGGCGGAGCTGACCGAAAACTCCACCCGGGTCGACGAGGCGTCGGGGCAGATCGCCGACGCAAGCCAGGGGCTGGCACAGGCGGTGACGGAACAGTCAGCCTCCATGCAACAGACCTCCGACAGCCTGGACCATCTCTCGGAGATGGCCCGCAAGAACGCCGTCGAAGCCTCCGACGCGGCCCGGCTGGTGTCCGACGTCGACCGGTCGGTGCGGGAAGGGCGGGACCGGATGACCCAGACGGTGGCCTCGATGGGCGCCATTTCGAAAAGCACCGGCGAGATTTCGAAGATCATGCGGCTCATCGAGGAGATCGCCTTCCAGACGAACCTGCTGGCGCTCAACGCCGCCGTGGAGGCGGCCCGGGCGGGGGAGCATGGCAAGGGATTCGCCGTGGTGGCCGAAGAGGTGCGCAACCTCGCGGTCCGGTCGGCCCAGGCGGCCAAGGACACCGCCACCCTGATCGAGGCGGCCTCCAAAAACTCGACGGAAGGGGAGGGGCTCGTTGACGCCATGGCCACCTCGCTGGAGCAGATCGCCGGATCGGTGGCGGCGGTCTCCCGGTCGCTGACCACCATCGCCGAGCAGAGCGGCGAACAGGCCGATGGGGTGGCGTCGATCAACCAGTCGGTGGAGCAGATGGACCAGGCGATCCAGATGAACGCTTCGCAGGCGGAGGAATCGGCGGCCGCCTCCACGTCGCTGTCAGAACAGGCGGCGGCTCTTCACCATGTGATCGTGGAGCTGCAGGAGGTGGTCAACGGGAAGGGGACGGCCCGGGCGGTGTCGGCGCCCGGTCCCCGGCGTCGGCTCCGTAGCTGAAGGGGCGCGGACGAAGGGGCGGCGCGAAAAAGGGCGCCTGCCCGCGTCGCCCGCGCAGAGAGTCCTTCGCGCCCTGCTGGTGATGGTTTCACGTCGCATCCCCCCGTGCGCCCGCCCGCGTTCCAACGTTGGCGGATAGAAGTGCGCGACTCTGGTGTACCATCGACCAATATCCCCTTTGATGAAGAAAGGGGTCTTCACCGGTCACGTCCAAAGCGGATGAAGGCCGCGACTATCGGCTGAGCAAGGTGGGATGAAAAAGCTTCTTGAAATCGACAACCTGACCGTCCGTTTCTCCGGCCCCGACGGGGTGGCCCGGGCGGTGAACGGGGTCAGCTACGCCGTGGAGGCGGGGCAGGCGGTCGGCGTGGTGGGGGAATCGGGCTGCGGCAAGACGGTGACGGCGCTGTCGATCCTTAGGCTGATCCAGCCACCGGGGAAGATCAGCGGCGGGCGCATCCTCTTCGAGGGGACCGACCTTCTGACCCTCTCCGAAGAGGAGATGCGAAAGGTCCGGGGGGCCGAGATCGCCATGATCTTCCAGGAGCCGATGACGGCGCTCAACCCGGTCTTCACCATCGGCGACCAGATCGGAGAAGGAATCCGCCTCCATCGCGGGGTGGGGAAGAAAGAGGCGCGACAGCAGGCCATCGAGGGGCTGGCCCGGGTGGGGGTTCCCGACCCGGCCGGCCGGGTGGACGCCTATCCGCATCAGCTCTCCGGCGGCCTGCGGCAGCGGGCGATGATCGCCATGGCGCTGGCGCTCGACCCGAAGCTGGTGGTGGCCGACGAACCGACCACCGCGCTCGACGTGACCATCCAGGCGCAGATCCTCGACCTGATGAACCGGATGCGGGTCGATACCGGCGCCGGGTTCGTCCTGATCACCCACGACCTGGGGGTGGTGGCCCAGACCTGCGACACGGTGGTGGTGATGTACGCCGGGCGGGTGGTCGAGAGCGCCCCGGTGGGGGAGCTGTTCGAGAATCCCCGCCACCCCTACACCCGGGGGCTTCTGGCGTCGATCCCGTCGCGGGGGAAACCGGGGGAGCGGCTGCGCGAGATTCCGGGGAGCGTCCCGTCGATCTTCGCCCTGCCGCAGGGGTGCCCGTTCCACCCCCGCTGCCCGGAGGTGATGGAGCGGTGCCGGGTGGAGGCGCCCCCGCCGGTGGCGATCGGCCTGGCGACGGTGGAGTGCTGGCTCCACGTCTGACAGGCCGTGGAAAAACTATCTGCGTTGTCTCCGGGGTGTCGATAGCAATCTCGAAATCCTCACGTATTCCCATATACGTTCCGGTTCCTCGACGGCTATCTCCTACCGGAGCCGGCCTCGATAACGTTTTTCCAAACCCTGCCAACAAATATACGCTCGCCTCTTTCGCCGCAGGCGCGTTCTTCGCCCGCGCAACCGTTCACATGAAAAGAGCCTGCCGTTCCCGGCAGGCTCTTGGGGACGACGGTGCGGTGGCTATCCCTTGTTGGCGTAGTACTGGGTCAGCTGGTCGAGGCCGAGGGTCAGCCCTTCGGTCAGGATGTTTTTCATCTCCCCTTCGGGCATCTTGCCGATCATGGCGGCCAGCTCGTCCTTGCGGGAGGTCAGGGTGTCGATGATCCCCTGCAACTGGTCCATCGGCAACTCTTCGTTGGAGAGACCGTTTTGCAGCATGTCCATGTCGGAGAAGAACGACTCCAGCAACCCGGAGGCCTGCTGGTTCAGCGATGGCCCGGACGCGGAGACCGGCGGGATGATGAACGGCACCGACGAGACGGGACCGGCCCCGCCGACGGCTCCGGCCGACCCGGCGGCTCCGCCCCCCATGGCGCCGGAGAGAAGATCGGCGAACGAGGGACCGCCGGCCGGTTGGCTCCGTTTGGCCGGGTCGGCGGCCGGTGTTCCTTTGAGTGGGTCAAGGCCGTCGATTCGCATGTTCATTTCCTTCTAATCGTTCGGGTAGCGTCCGTGCCGCCCGTTCGTTGTTCCTGCCTATCCTATCGGCCACCGGTCGGTGAAACTTGCGCGCAAATATTTCCGCCCTTTGCGGCGCCTCTCCCCAGAGGGGAAGCAAGGATGGCGCCCGATTCTTGACGGTGGAGACACGAAGAGAGAAGAGAGAAAGTGGTTGATGGAGCGCACGTTGTGGAAAAGCCACCCGCCCGGCATGCCGCGTCCACTTCGCGCTGACCCTCGGACCCGGCAATTGTTGCCGATACGAAAGAGAGAAGCGCTACGCATGCGTGGCGCCCGTCCCCCTCCCTACTCCCACCACGCCGTGGGAGTGTCGCCGAGAAGCTTGAGGAACGCGTCGTGGGAAACGGGGCGGCTGAAGAAATACCCTTGGGCGAAGTGGCAGCCCCCCTGCATCAGGAAATCCCTCTGCGCCTTTGTCTCCACCCCCTCGGCGACGACCTGCATATGGAAACGTCGGGCGATGGCGAGGATGACTTCGACCAGCGTGTCGTTGTCGCCCCCGCCGTTGAGATCGCCGACGAAGGAGCGGTCGATCTTGACCGTATCGACCGGGAGGCGGCGCAGGTAGCCGAGGGAGGAGTAGCCGGTGCCGAAATCGTCGAGGCTGACGCGATACCCCTTCGTGCGCATTTCTGCGAGAAGGCTCTGATACAGATTGTTCTCGATCAGTCGAACGTTTTCGGTGATTTCGACAACCACCCGGTCTTTCGGCAGTCCCGATTCGATGACATGTGATCGCCATTTGGCGAACCCGTCGTCGATGGCGAATTCTTTGGGGGATTTGTTGATGGCCAGGTGAATCGGTCGCCCGCTCCCTTGCCACTCCAGCGCCGCCTGACAGGCGGTTTTGGCGACGAAGGCCCCCAACTCGCCGATCAGCCCGGTCTCTTCGGCCACGGCGATAAATTCGAGGGGGGGGATGAAGCCGACTTTCGGATGCTCCCAGCGCAAGAGCGCCTCGGCGCCGACGATGGTCCGCGCATGGAGATCGACGATGGGCTGGTAGACCACCGAGAATTCTTCGTTGAGCAACGCGTTGCGCATGTCGTTGGTGAGGCGGTGGTACCGCTCGGCCGCCTCCTGAAGGTCTTTCGTGAAGTAACGGCTGGTGTTGCGGCCCGCGCTCTTGGCCGAGTACATGGCGCTGTCGGCGTTTTTCAGCAACGTTTCGATGTTGAGGCCGTCTTCGGGGAAGAGGGTGACACCGATGCTTGCGGAGAGGTGAATGGTGTGATGGTCGATCATGAAGGGCTGCGACAACGCGTCGAGGATCTTGTCGGAGACGGGGGAGGCGTCGGTGGCGGAGACCATCTCCCGGATCAGGACCGTGAATTCGTCCCCCCCCAGCCGGGCGACCAGATCGGTCTCCCGCACCGTCCGCAGGAGCCGCGCCGCCACCTCGCGCAGCACTTTGTCGCCGATGGCGTGTCCCAGTGTGTCGTTGACCCCCTTGAACCCGTCGAGGTCAATGAACAACAGACCGAGAATGCGCCGATACCGGTTGGCCGTGGCGATGGCCTGCTGTAAATGGTTGAAGAAAAGGTTCCGGTTGGCCAGCCCGGTCAGGGTGTCGAAGTTGGCCTGCTGGCGGATGATCTCCTCCGCCTTTTTGTCGTCGGTGATGTCGCTGAAGAGGGCGATATGGCGGATCACCTTTCCCTTGTCGTCCCGCAGCAGGCTCAGCGAGAGCCACTCGGGATAGACCTCGCCGCTCTTGCGCTTGTTCCATATCTCCCCCTGCCAGTGGCCGGTGTCGAGCAGGGTCTTCCACATCTCGCGATAGAAAGGCTTCCCGTGTTTTCCGGAGGCGAGAACGGAGGGGTTATGCCCGATCACGTCGGCGCTGGAATAGCCGGTGATCCGCTCGAAGGCGGGGTTCACCGAGAGGATGAAGTTGTCCTGGTCGGTGATGAGGGTCGCCTCGGAGGCGGCCTCGAAGACGGTGGCGGAGAGTTTGAGCCGCTCCTCGGCGTTCTTCCGGTCGGTGATGTCGTGGAAGGTGAGGATCGCCCCGGAGACCTCGCGTGAGCCCCCTTCGAGATAGGGGCTGACCGTCAGAATGTAGTGGCGGCTCTCATAGGAGAACTCTCGCTCCGCCGTGTCCCCGCTGTTGATGACCCCCTTGACGAGCGTCAGCAGGTCGGGCATGGGGAAATGGACCGGCACGCTGGAGAGGTTCGACAGCAGGCCGTCCTGGTGAAAACCGAAGAAGTGGGTCGCAAGGTCGTTAAACCGGGTGACCAGCAGCTTCTGGTCGACAACCACGAGGGCCCGGAGGATGTTGTTGAGGACGTTCTCGAGGTCGTTGTTGGCGTGGGAGAGTTCGGTGGTCTTGGTGAGGAGCTCGTCGTTGACGGTGGTCAGCTCCTCGTTGGTCGCCTGCAACTCCTCGTTGGAGGTCTCCAGTTCCTCGTTGGAGGCCTGCAACTCCTCATTGGCGGCCTGCGCCTCCTCGTTGAGCGCCTGCAACTCCTCGTTGGAGGTCTCCAGCTCCTCGACCACGGTTTGCAGGTTCTCCCGGGTCGAGGTCAGCTCGTGTTCCAACTCGGTGATCCGTGAGATGACCGATTCTTCGAGTCCGACGGCCGAGCCGTCAATCGCATGCTGCCGCTCGGGCATTTTCTCGAAACAGACCGTCAGAAGCTCCCGGTCGAGATTGTCGTTCCCCACATAGTGAACGGCCATGCGATGAAGATGGTCGTCACCCTCCACCTTCACGGTGACCGGCTGTCCATAGGCGCTCCCCTTGTCCCGGCTGACCCGATGGATGAAGGCGCGAAGCTCCGGGCGAAAGGCGGGGTGGATGATGGTGAAAAGGTTGAAGTCGGCCTTTCCCTTCTTCAGCTTCATGAAGGGGGTGAAGTCGCCGAAAATCTCCAGCACGTCCCCTTCGGCCGTCACCAGGACCGAGGCGGGGGAGTAGAGGTCGAAGAGGCGGGCCCGTCCCCGGTCGGCCGGGGTCTGGTTCTCGGCTTCGTGGGCTTCGATCCGCTTTGGGCGCTCGAGGGGAAGGGCCCGGCCGAAGTTCCCCGGAGGGGGGGTCGGCACATCGCGCCGGACGAAGATTTTGTGCTTGCGCCCTTTTTCCCTGAAGAAGTTGGCGCTCTGTCCGAGCGACTCCGACTTGCCGAGGAAGAGAACCCCCTGCGAGACGAGGGAGTAGTGGAAGAGCCGAAGAACCTTCTCCTGCAACTCCGTTTTGAAGTAGATCAGCAGGTTGCGGCAGCTGACCATGTCAATCTTGACGAAGGGGGGGTCCTGCACCAGATCCTGGCGGGCGAAGACGGTGGTGTCCTTGATCTCCCGTTTGACGTGGTACATCCGATCCTGCTGCGTGAAATATTTTCGTAGCAGCTTGTCGTCCATCTCGGCCAACGCAGCCTCGGGGTAGAGCCCTCGGCGTGCGAAGGTGGTGGCGACGTCGTTGATGTCGGTGCCGAAGATCTGCACCCGGTATTTGTCGAAGTTGGCGCCCAACTCTTCGGCGATGATAATGGCGATGGAGTAGGCCTCCTCCCCCGTGGCGCAGCCGGGAACCCAGACCCGGATGGCGTCCCCCGGCTCCTTGCGCTTGAGCAGTTCCCCCAGGGTTTTTCGCATCGCCTCGAACGATTCGGTGTCCCGGAAGAACGAGGTGACACAGATCAGGAACGAGTTGGCCACTTCCAGGTATTCGTCGGTGTGGACGGCCAGATATTCGCCATAGGAGTCGAGATCGGGAATCTGGAGGGCCGCCATTCGCCGCTGGATCTGGCGGGAGATAGTGGCGTCCTTGTAGTTCGAGAAGTCCATCCCGGTGTGGGACGAGATCTGGCGGATGATCCCCCGGACACTGGTGGGGCCCGGTTCGTCCCGCTCCTCGTCGAGCTGCACCCTGGGCCGGGTGGAGAGGAGGATCAGTTGCTCGGCGCACTCCTTTGGGGGGAGGACGATGTCGATCCCCCCCGACCGAATGGCCGCCTTGGGCATGCTGTCGTACTTGGCGGTGGAGGGCTCCTGCGCAATGGAGATGCCGCCGACGGAGCGGATCGCCTTGATGCCGTGGGAGCCGTCGGAACCGGTGCCGGAGAAGACGATGCCGATGGCCTTCTCCCCCCGGTCTTCGGCCAGACTCATGAAGAGCATGTCGACCGACGGTTTCGGCCCGATGGCCGCTTTCGGCTTGGAGAGCTTCAGATAACCGTCGCGGATGGTGATGTCGGAGCTGGGGGGGGCGACGTAAACCGTGTCGGCTTCGGGGAGGATGTTGTTTTTCGCCTCGGTGACGCGGATAGTCGTTTCGCGTCCGAGCAGCTCCACCATCATGCTCCGATGGTCGGGGGACATGTGTTGGGCGATGATGTAAGTCAGGTTCGACTTTGACGGGAGATGGGCGACGAAGGTTCGAAGGGCTTCGAGACCGCCCGCCGAAGAGCCGATGCCGACATAGTAGAGATTGTTCGGATCGACGCTCTTCTTGTCGTCGGCTTTATGCGCGGGGAGACGGGGTTTTTTCACCCCCTTCAAACTGCTTTTCTTTTGCATACAACGTCTGCCAGAGGAAACAGCCAATGCTTTCTGCATTATTCGCCCCGCTTGCGATTTAGTAAAGCTCTAACAATCGCGAAGGGGGAAGGGGTGCCTATAAGTAGCTCTGTTTATCACTCCACGGACACAGGCTTTCACATAAAGGGCACCTCCCGCAGACCGGTCTTTTCGCCTGGCACAGCTCCCGCCCGAAGAGAATCGCCCGGTGGGAAAAACCGGTCCACTCTGCGCGCGGCAAGAGAGGCCCCAGATCGGCCTCCACCTTCACCGGGTCGTCGTTGACCGTCAACCCCCACCGGCGGGCCAGGCGCCCCACGTGGGTGTCGACCACGATTCCGTCGGGCTTGCCGAAGACATTGCCGAGGATGACGTTGGCGGTCTTTCGCCCCACCCCCGCCAGCGCCGTCAGCTCTTCCATGGTGTCGGGAACCTGCCCCCCGTGGCGCGCCACCAGATCGGCGCTCATCGACACCAGCGCCTTGGCCTTGTTCTTGTAGAAACCGGTGGAGCGGACCGCTTCTTCGACGTCGGCCAGCCGCGCCCCCGCCAGCGCCTTCGCGTCGGGCCACCGCTGGAACAGCCCCGGCGTGACCATGTTCACCCGGGCGTCGGTGCATTGGGCCGAGAGGATCGTCGCCACCAGCAGCTCGAACGGCGTCCGGTGGTCGAGACTGCACGACGCCCCCGGATACCGCTTCTTCAGGATCGCGTCGATCTTTTTCGCCCGCACTTTGGGCGTCATCGTTTTCCCTTCAACCATTGCGCCACGGCGGCGGGCGCCCAGGCGTTCAGGACGTGGCGGGGGGCGAGCCCCCCCTTGCGGGCCGCCATGACCCCTTCGGCCACATGGTCGAGCCCGGCGATCCGGTGGGCGTCGGGGTTGACGGCGATCACCACCCCGGCGTCGACGGCGGCTCTCAGGTGGCGCCAGTCGAGATCGAGCCGGTGGGGGTTGGCGTTCAGTTCGATAGCCACCCGGTGTTCGGCGCAGGCTTCGATGATCTTCGGCACGTTGACCGGATACCCTTCGCGGGTCAGCAACAGCCGTCCGGTCAGGTGCCCCAGCATGGTGGTGAAGGGATTCTTCACGGCGGTCACGATCCGGTCGGTCATCTTTTTCTCGTCGGCCACGAAACCCGAATGGACCGAGGCGATGACGAAGTCGAGTTTGTCCAAGACGTCGTCGGGATAGTCGAGCGACCCGTCGGGCAGAATGTCCGACTCGATCCCCTTGTAGATCGTCAAGCCGGGGAACCGCTCCATGACCCGGTCTGCCTCCTCCCCCTGCCGGGCCAGCTCGTCGATGGAAAGGCCCCCGGCGTAGCTGGCGGCCCTGCTATGGTCGGAGACGCCAAGATAGGCCCAGCCCCGGTCGCGGCAGGCGGCGGCCATCTCTTCCAGCGTGTTCTTCCCGTCGGAGGCGACCGTGTGGCAGTGGAAGATTCCGGTGATGTCGGCGGGGGCGATCAGGTCGCTCCACGGCCTCCCCCCACGGGCGGCGACGGCGATCTCCCCATGCCCCTCACGCAGCTCCGGCGGGATGTAGGCGAGCCCCAGGGTGGCGTACAGCTCCCGTTCGTCGGCCACCCGGATCGTCTCGTCGCCACGGGTGAGGGCATATTCGTTGAGGGCGAACCCCTTCTTCTTCGCGTAGGAGCGCAGTTCGATGTTGTGGGCCTTGGAGCCGGTGAAGTGGTGCAGGGTGTGGGGGAACTCGTCGTCGCCGACCACCCGCAGGTCGGCCTGCAACCCGGAGGCGAGTCGGACGGAGGCTTTCGTCGATCCGGCGCCGATCACCTCCTCCACCCCGTCGGCCTTCACGAAAGCCGCCATGACGGCGGTCGGGTCGGCGGAGCTGGCGACCAGGTCGATGTCCTTGACCGTCTCCAGTCCCCGCCGGAACGATCCGGCCACCGCGGCCCGCACGACCGACGGGTGACTTTCGACGAAGGCCAGCAGGCGGGCGGCCTCGTCGGCGGCCCGCGCCCGGAGGCGACGCCCGGCGTAGCGGGCCAGCGCCCGGATGCCGACGAGGATCTTCTCCTGCGTCTTCTCGCCGAAACCGGGAAGCTCGATCAGCCGGTTCTCGTTGCAGGCGTATTCCAGCTCCCCGACGGTGGTGACCCCCAGCTTTTCCCAGACCGCCTTGGCCTTCTTCGGGCCGAAGCCGGGAATGGCCAGCATCTCGAAAATGCCGGAGGGGACGCGGCGCATCAGGAGGTCGATCTCCGGGTCGGCGCCGTCGCGGCGGAGGTCGACGATCTTCTCCGCCAGCCCTTTGCCGATCCCCTTGATGTCGGTGAGCCGCTTTTCGGCGATAAGGGTGTCCAGATCGGCGTCGAGCGCATCGAGCGCCCGGGCCGCCCCGGCGTAGGCGCGGACCTTGAACGGGTTCTCGCCGAGGATTTCGAGGGCGACGGAGGCCTCCCCGAGGACCGCGACGATGCGGTCGAGGTCGAGGCCCCTGGACGATGCGTTCATCGCCCCATTTTACCGCATCCCCCGCAGGAACAAAAAATGGCCGTCCCCCGCCCCCCTCGTGGTAGGGTAGCGAAAACAGCAACGACAACCGGGAGGGGCGCGTGGAGAAGGTGCGGGCGTTGTATCCGGGGACGTTCGACCCGGTCAGCAACGGGCATATCGACCTGATCCGCCGCGGCGGCGCCCTGTTCGACGAGATCATCGTCGGCGTCGCCCGCAACGAGCGCAAGAAGCCCTTCTTCCCCCTCGACGAGCGGGCCCGCTTCATCCGGGAGGCCTGCGCCGACATCCCCAACCTGATGGTGGTCCCCTTCTCCTGCCTGCTGGTCGATTTCGCCCGCCAGCAAGGGGCGCGGGTGATCCTGAAGGGATTGCGGGCCGTCTCCGACTTCGACTACGAGTTGCAGATGTCGCTCATCAACCGGCGCCTGGCGCCCGACATCGAGACGGTCTTCATGATGCCCTCGGAGGAGTTCTCCTTCGTCAGCTCCACCATGATCAAGGAGGTCAGCTCGCTGGGGGGGGACGTTTCCAGCATCGTTCCCCCCAACGTGCTGGCCGCCCTGTCGGAGCGGCTTCGGGGGAGCCAATGAGCTTCGCATCCGTCCCCCTCTTGCGCCTCTGGGCCCCCCCGGCCCGCTAATACCCTCACTTCGTTCATACCCCCATCCGGCGCGCCGCGCCGATTCACGTCCGGGCTCTTGGCCGCCCAAGGACCGCCCTGTCACCGGCAATGGTGAGGAAGACAAAAATGAAGCTGGATCGCATCGCGTTCTACGGACGGACGCTGGACGAGTACCAACGCATCTACGACCTGACCGACGAAGCGCTGAAAACAAAGCGGATTCTCGACGTGGCCGCCGGCTCCGCCTCGTTCGCTGCCGAGGTGACCGCACGCGGCGGAAAGGTCGTCGCTGTGGACCCCTATTACGCCCACGACGCCGAGACGCTCACGCGGGAGTGCCGCGCAGACATCGACCGGATTGTCGAAGCCTTCGCCGTCTCGGCCCACAAGTTCGACTTCTCCTTCTACGGCGATCTGGAAAGCCGGGTCGCCTACGCCCACCGGGCGCTGGCCACCTTCGCCGCCGATTTCGACGCCGGGAAGGAGGAAGGGCGCTATGTCGCCGCCTCGCTGCCGACGCTTCCCTTCGCCGACGCCTCGTTCGACCTCGCCCTGGTGGGGCATTTCCTCAGCACCTATGGACCGCGCCTGGGGGCGCCGTTCGTCGAGGCGGCCCTGCGGGAGTGTCTGCGGGTGGCGGACGAGGTTCTGGTCTATCCCCTGCTGACGCTGGCGGGGACGCCGTACGGACCGCT
The DNA here is from genome assembly GCA_015229165.1 of Nitrospinota bacterium. GTDB lineage: Bacteria > Nitrospinota_A > UBA7883 > UBA7883 > JADGGD01 > JADGCD01. Next base: position 11,885 of record JADGCD010000029.1, read on the forward strand.
CCCTGCCATTCTCGACCGGCTCGCCGCCGACGGGAGCGGTCACCGATTCGAGCCGACGGCATTCGCCTTCCAGCGTGGCGCCGACAGCCGTCTTCACCTGTCGAAAGGCGCCTTGTAAAAAAGAGAAGAACGCCTGTTGCGTCTCTTGCGAGGAAAGGCTAGCGTAATGGCGCCCGTAAACCATCCTTTGCAAAGGAAAGGACCCATGGTCAAGCTTGCCGATCGGATGTCCCTGATCAAGCCCTCCCCCACTCTGGCGATCACCGCCAAGGCCAAAGCGATGAAAGCCGAAGGGATCGACGTCGTCGGTTTCGGAGCCGGGGAGCCCGACTTCGACACCCCCGACTTCGTGAAAGAGGCCGCCATCACCGCCCTGCGCGAGGGGAAAACCAAATACACCGACGCCCCCGGCATGCCGGAGCTGCGCGACGCGCTGTGCGCGTTCTACAAGCGGACCGAAGGGCTCGACTACACCCGGGCGGAGTCGATCATCTCCGTCGGCGGGAAACACGCCCTCTACAACATCCTGATGGCGCTCCTCTCCCCTGGCGACGAGGTGATCATCCCGACCCCCTACTGGGTCTCCTACCCCGACATGACGCTCCTGGCCGGGGGGACGCCGGTCTTCCTGAAAACGGAGGAGAAAAACGGCTTCCGCTTCACGGCGGACGAACTGGACGCGCTGGTGACTCCCCGGACGAAGGCGGTGGTGGTCAACTCCCCGTCGAACCCTTCCGGCGCGGTGTACGACGTGGCGACGCTCAAGGGGATCGCCGCCGTGGCCAAGAAGCGGAACATCATCGTTATCTGGGACGAGATATACAAGGACGTCTATTACGGCGAGGGGCGTCTCCGGTCGCTCCCCCACTACGACCCGGAGGTGAAGCCGTTGACGCTGATCTGCTCGGGGTTGGCGAAGAACTTCTCCATGACCGGCTGGCGGATCGGCTGGGTGTTGGGGGACAAGGAGATCGTCACCGCCATGAGCACCATTCAGGGGCAATCGACCTCCAACCCGGTGACCTTCGCCCAGTACGGCGCCCTTGCGGCGCTGAACGCGGGGACGGGGCATATTGGCCCGTGGCTGGCCGAGTTCCGGGCGCGACGCGACGCCCTGCTGGCGGCGTTCGAGCGGATTCCGGGGATAAGCTGCCTGAAGCCGGAGGGCGCCTTCTACGTCTTCCCGAATATCAGCGGCTGGTACGGCAAGAAATGGAGCGGCGGGGTGATCAAGGACAGCTACGACGCCACCACGTTCCTGTTGCAAGAGGCCCGCGTCGCCGTGGTGCCGGGTGATCCGTTCGGCGCGCCGGACAACATCCGCCTCTCCTACGCGCTGGGGATGGACGAGATTCAAAAAGGGATCGACCGGATGGCCGCCGCGGCGGCTTCCCTGAAGTAAGGAGCGCTCCGACATGGTCGAAGAAGGAAAGAAGGCCCCGGCGTTTTCCCTGCCGGACCAGAACGCCAATAGGGTGAAGCTGGCCGACTACGCGGGGAAATGGCTCGTGCTGTTCGTCTACCCGAAGGCGAACACGCCGGGTTGCACGCAGGAGGCGTGCGGGTTCCGCGATCTGGCGGCGGACTTCGCCAAAGCGGGGGCGTCAATTGTAGGGCTGTCGAAAGACACACCCGCCGCGCAGAAAAAATGGGAGGAGAAATACGCCCTTCCCTATCCGCTCCTCTCCGATCCGGACGCGGCGGTGATGACGAAATACGGCGCCTGGGGCGAGAAGATCATGTACGGGAAAAAGGTGACCGGCGCCATCCGCTCGACGTTCCTGATCGCGCCGGACGGCACGGTCGCCAAGGCGTGGCGCAAGGTGAAAATCACTGGCCACGTCGACGAGGTCCTCGCGGCTCTCAAAGAGGCGAAGTAAGAGGAGGATAATGTCCTTTTCTTTGAAAAGAAAAGGACCAAAAGAAACGTTGCCTCCCTTCGGGAGAGGGAGGAAGCCCCCTCTCCCGAAGGGATAGGAAGGGTTCCTTTAGCCTTACCTCGTCAAACAAACGGGCATTCCCCCCCCCCCCCCCCCCCCATCGACAGTCACCAGCGCCAGTTCACATGCAATTAGAAAATATACAATATGAATCGAACTATAATGCGTGAGCGTGGCGATTCCCGCTAATACGCCAAGCGCCAAAATGATTCTTCTATCCAATTGCGCGCTTTTATAGCGACAGAGAACATAAACACAAAACACTAGCGCAGTTAAAGCGTGCGCGATCATATTTTGCCGGGGAAAGCTGGCGTAAAGGAAATAGTAATGGTTGACCAAGACAAAGGTTGCCCCCGCCAGAGCCACCGGCCAGCTCTTGAACAATGCGCGGTACGTGAATACAGAGCAGGCCAGCAGGAAAAAAAACATAGCTGTGCACTCTATCGCCCACAGATATTTGATTTTATCCAGCGGATAGGGCGCGTCAAAAAGCAAGAAAAGTACGGCTCCGTTGACAATGTCATTCACTATCTTTGGGAAAATATAGTAGGCATTGGCAAATGCAGGCCAAAGTATATCGCCCCGCTCGGACCTCTTCGACAACTCTGAAGCGATATGCTGCTGGTTCAGAGCATGAAGTCGAGGCTCTCCACCAACCAGATCGACACTACCCAAATCAATCACATAAGGCATGCAAAGCAAAAAGACCAAAACCATGAGGGAAACTGTTGGCCCGTTTTGCCGCGCCGCAAGCAGAAGCCTTGAACTAATGATCGGCATGTTTTCCGTTTCAGCATAAGAGGTGGCCTGGCAGACCGTGGAATAACTACCCGCGTTGGCTCCGGGGTGTCGAAACTGCGAAGTACCCAGGGACGGAAAACAAATCCATTACCGAGAGCGCTCGATAACGTTTTCCACCCCCTACTGCCATCGACATCCCGGAAACGACGTCGGCGGTTTTTCCTCGTCGACTAATAGTTCACCCAGACCAGCGGCCCGTATATCCACCCGGTCACGGCGCCGCCGTCGGTCAGCTTGTACCAGTTCTCTTTTTGATCGAGAACCTTGAAGACATAGTTCTTCGGCACGTTGTAGGTCATTTTCTTCTCGGTGCCTGCCCCTTCGCGCATGTTGGCCTTTTCGTTGACCACCACGGCGCCCTTCCCCTTTTCCAGCGAGTCGTTGTGCAGCCACCCCACATGCCCCGTCTCGCGGCGGACGGCCCACCAGTCCTTGTACCGGGCCAGCCCTTCCAGCGGCCACCCCTTGGGAAGGATCCAAAGGACGTCGTAGCTGGTGGCGGGGCCGGAGCGCATCTTCGCTTCCTTGAGCTTGACGAGCAACGGCTCGGCCAACGCCGCCGACGGGACCAGCAGGGCCGCCAGCAACAGCGGCAGGACGAAACGGACGGTTCGTGTCATGCTCCCTCTCCTCCGGACGACGGTCCCTCCCCCCGGTTCGGACGGCGACGGCGACGCCGGGAGCGCTTCTGGCTCTCGCTCTCCGCCGCTCCCGGCTCGCGGGGGGGACGGGCGCCCTCGGGGCGGGGCGATCCTTCGGGTCGTG